>CAKZPJ010000544.1 GCA_937138955.1 uncultured Flammeovirgaceae bacterium
CGTGTCCTTCTATCGGCTCGGCTAAAAACTGCCCGTTTTTATCGGCTTGGGCTACTACCGTGGGGAAATACGTAAGCTCCGGCTCAAATTTCATGTGATCGCTTAACATTGCCCATTGAGTGGGCTTCTCTGCTAATCCTACACTTCGTTCTAACCAAGGCACAAAGTAGCGGTGAAAGCACATGAATGTAGAAACCGGATTACCCGGCAGAGCAAACACCGCATTATCACTCTCCTTCACCCCAAACCAAAAAGGCTTACCCGGTCGCTGCTTCACCCGATGAAACAACTTTTTGACTTTCAATGCTTCTAAGGCATCTGGCACATAGTCGCGTTTGCCGCGGGAAACTCCACCACTTAAAATGATCACTGGATGTTTCTTCATAATTTCAGCTAACCCGGTTGTGGTCTTCTCTAAAGAATCAGACAAGTGATAAAAACTAGCTGATACCTGATGGGTAACAAGGGCTGCCCTCAGTGCGTAGTTGTTAGATTGCCGAATCTGATAGGGTTCCGGTTGTTTGTCGATGCCCACTAGTTCGTCACCTGTAGAGACAATTGCCACATTTGGTCGCTGAGTTACTTGCACTTGGACTTTCCCAACTGAGGCGGCTACCGCAATATGGGCAGATCCCAAACGGGTTCCAGCACTAATCAAAGCATCATTTTGAGATTGATCGTAGCCTTTGGGATGCACATTCATACCCCTTTTCTGGGGTGTTTTTTTTAGGGTAGCTATCATCCTACCTTTTTCTTTTTGTACGTCAATGTCTTCGTAGGGGGTTACCGTATTTGTCCCTTCAGGAAGTACCGCCCCAGTCATAACTTCAAGACCTCTGCCGGGTTGGGTGAGGCTTTTCTGAGGCTCCCCTGCCAGTTGCATACCCTCAATTACTATTTCTGGATTATCACCCTGAAGTTGATCAAAATCGTACGCAATGCCATCCATCGTCACTCGATGAAAGGGTGGAAAGTCTCGATCTGCCCGTACAGTTTCTCGTAGTACTTGCCCTCGAGCTTCAGCTAAGGCTACTGATTCAACAGGAAATGAAAAGAGATGAGTGCTAATAATTTGAGTGGCTTCTTGCGAGCTTATCATAGTGTTGGGTTAAGCCAGTATTTTACAAAAGGCTGAACACAAAAAAAAGTGCCCGAAGGCACTTTTATCTAAAAGTTGAAAGCTGTTAAAATTTTTAGTAGGTAAGATTGAAAGCTGCATAAAGCTGAGCCAATGAATTTCTTGCGTCGCCCAAAATTGCTTCAGCAGCATCTGAACCGGCAACTTGGTTAAGACCGTAGTTGTAGCGGGCTCCAATTGATATTGCACTGAAATTCAATTGAAATCCAGCACTTAGTCCATAATCAATAGTAGAGAAATTATCACGGTCTAAGTCAGCACTATCGTCGATAGATCCATCAGCTGAAATACTGGCACCAGCTAAGTAGCTGATGTATGGTCCGATGTGGATATCAGCTGATTCACCTAATCTGAAAGTAGCTAAAATTGGTACATCAACATAGTTCAGGTTAAAACTATATTCACCTTCTAGATCAATCAGGTCAGCATCGTAGGTAGCACGTGCTCCTTTCGTGGAATACATGATCTCTGGTTGAATAGCAAAAAATTCACCAACGGGTAATTGAGTAAATACTCCAATGTGGAATCCCGGACGAAGATTCTCATCCGAAACATCATCAATATATAAGTTACTTACATTAAGACCTCCTTTAATTCCGGTACGAGCATCTTGCGCTACTAAACTAATGGGAATAACTAGTGCGCTAAGCAATAATGCAATAACTCCAACAACTACTTTATTATATCTCGATTTCATAAGTTCAAAAAGTTTGTGAAACATATTCAGGTATACACAGTGAAAAATCTATGCCATGCCTCCACGTTTCGTTCAATAGTGCCTTTAAGTGGTAGTTTGCTGGTTCAATCGTGACAGTCTATTGGGGAAGGTGGGGAAAATATTACATACATTGTGGAATTATAATGCAATTTATTTATGTAATATTCTTAATAATTTACAGATATAATCAAATATCATAATGTTTTAGTACATAACAGCGAGTGGTATCACTTTTGTCTATTCATAAGTCATTTAATCATCTCTAACAAAAAAGACATGAAAAACCTAATGAATAAAGTACCCTATACACTTACCCAGTGGTTATTAATAATTGGTATTTTAGCCAACGTTCAACTATTGACCAGCTGTGCTTCTATGAACAATACTACCCGAGGAGGTGCTATTGGAGCGGGAGCTGGCAGTGCGGCTGGTGCCGTTATCGGCAATGCTTCGGGTAACACTGCGGTAGGGGCTATTATTGGCGCAGCGGTAGGAGGCGCAGCTGGAGCTGTTATTGGCCGCCAAATGGATAAGCAAGCTGAAAAGCTAGAAGAAGATTTGGAAGGAGCAACCGTAGAGCGAGTAGGCGAAGGAATTAAAATTACATTCGACTCCGGGTTGTTGTTTGATATTGATTCAGATCAACTTCGTGCAGATACTAAAGAAGGTTTATCAGAGATGGCCAAAACACTTAATGAGTACGATGATACTAACATACTAATTGAAGGTCATACTGATGCTACCGGATCAGATGACTATAATCAAGATCTATCGGAAGAGCGAGCCGCTTCAGTAGCCAACTATTTGCAAAATATTGGAGTAAATAGTGGTCGCATAATTACCGAAGGATATGGTGAAGAGCAACCTATTGCTGAAAATGACACAGAAGCCGGTCGTCAGCAGAACCGTCGGGTAGAAGTAGCTATTTACGCCAATGACAAAATGGTGGAAGCCGCCGAACGAGGTGATTTGGAAGCAGGTAAATAATATTACCCTTACTCGTACAAAGCAATGAAGAAGCCCGGCGAACCGGGCTTTTTTTATCTAAGCATACAAATTATGTTCTTTGTTCCAGATTAAAGTATCTTGAACGACTTTGAATCATAACTCTTGCATTACTATGGAAAAAAATAAGCTCTCACACGTAGACGATCAGAATAATCCGACGATGGTAGATGTTAGCCAAAAAGCAGTAACCCTACGGACCGCCATGGCTCAGAGTATTGTTAGTTTAGATAATAAGCTATGGGAGCAACTTGACTTAAATAACTCAACTACTAAAGATATTTATACCAAGAAAGGCCCGGTATTCCAGACTGCTATCATCGCTGGAACAATGGCGGTTAAAAAAACTAGCGATCTGATTCCCTTCTGCCATCCTTTAGCAATTGAAAAATGCAATTTTCGCATTCAGCCTAATAAAAATTACGAAATTCATATTGAGTGTACCGTCACCGTAAGTGGTAAAACTGGAGTAGAAATGGAAGCTTTGACAGGAGCAAGCATGGCTGCCCTTACTGTTTACGATATGTGTAAAGCACTATCTCCTTCTATCATTATTAAAAAAACATGCCTTCTGAGCAAGACAGGGGGCAAAAGTGACTTCAATTCAGATTAAACATTAATTTACTTGCAAACGACCGGAAAACAATCTATCATTGGAGTGTAACTTACAATAGAGTAAAATACAGCAAAATCCTTTTTTTCTTTTGCTCCTTCCTGCAATTATCTTGAGCTTTAGCTAATAATCAAGAGTGTTTTGCGCCTTAAAAATATTCTAATGGTAAGTTATTATTTTCATATATTAACAAACTACCTACCTTATGATGACGTGCTGGCTTATTGATGACAATGAGATTGACTTACTTATCACTCATAAACTGTTACAAACCTGGGAGCCATCCCTATCTATTCGCGAATTCACCGATGGAAGAGAAGTACTTACTCAACTGAGTCAACCTGAGGTTGAACCACCTCAATTTATTTTTTTGGATTTGTTTATGCCTAAGTTTAGTGGATGGAATTTTCTAGAAGAATATCAATTCGCCAACAATAAAAGTACACTTATCTACGTGCTTTCTTCTTCAATAGACAGGTTTGATATTGACCGAGTTCAGAACTACCCAGGAGTGCAAGGGTACATCTCCAAACCGGTGACGAAGGAAAGCATGCAACGAGCAATAGCGGCTTATCAGCAACAATTGGTTGAAAGTTAGAAGGGCAATGGCTCTATCAACTCCTGATTAAGCTGCCGAAATTGGTCAATAATTTTAGGTAGAATCCGAAAGCTCGAATCATTTTCTATTAAACGGCCATCAATCTCTTTTACGGCAGTTAGCTCTCCCATGGTACCTGTTGCAAAAACTTCGTCTGCGGTATAGAAATCAGTGAGTGAAAGATTCTTCTCTTGTGTTGGAATATCCAGTGATTGGGCAATTTCTAATACCAGGCCCCGAGTAATGCCCGGCAGACACGCATCAGCGTGCGGAGTAAATAACTGCCCACTTTTCACCATAAATAGGTTAGTGTCGTTCAATTCAGCTACAAAACCATAAGCATCTAGCATAACAGCCGCATCTACTCCCGCTACATTTGCCTGAATTTTGGCTAGAATGTTATTAAGTAGATTATTATGGTGGATTTTAGAATCCAGATGTTGAGGTGAGTTTCGGGCTACGCTGGAAGTAATCACTCGGATACCCCGATCATTATCATACACCGGAGGTTTCCATTCAGCTAGTACAATTAAGCAGCAGCCCGCTTGGTTAAGTCGCGGATCCATACCCGATGTGATCTTCTCACCGCGGGTGAGCGTTAACCGAATGTGCGTATCGCTTCGCATCTCATTAGCTTCTAATGTCTGGAAGACTGCTCTTTTGATGCTATCTAGCGAGGGAATGTTTGCAAAGCGAAGTGCTTTTGCTGAATCTCTTAGCCGAGAAAGGTGGCGATCTAGACAGAAAATACCGCCTTCATATACTCGTAATCCTTCCCACACCGCGTCGCCCCCTTGTACTGAACTATCAAATACTGATACTTTAGCTTCAGATCGAGGGTACAATTGATCACCAACGTATACTTTAATACGTTCATTACGCGGATTGAATTTCTGTAGCATATTAGGCTTGGATAGAGTTTTCGTAAAGTTTATTATAAAATGGTAGAGCAGTTTGATAGAGCTCTTCTAATTGTGAAGGTAGAGGGCGATCACTGGTAGGTTGTTGAGAGAACCCTGTGGACTGATGCACATTACGGTACCAATATCTAGCCCAAATACCATCTTCGGGTAATGGCTTTGGTTCCCATGAGAGCATTGGCTTTTCAAACGGGATATCCAGTGCTGCACATAATTTTTGTAATACTCCTGGTGGATCCTTTAATAGCTCGCCCGAATCTAACACAACGGATGAAATTCCTAGGTTCTGCAAAAACTGGTACATTTTATACTGGCGATAAGAGCCAATATCTTCCATGGTGGGTGTCTGTATTTTTTGAGCAATAGAGCTAATTAATTGCTTCGGATTACGAATAAAAAACAGGTTAGTAAGCTGGATAGCAAATCGGTAATCCAAATCAACCAAGTGGTGCGCCATATTCTTAATGAATAACACCGGGCGGTCGTAATTACCAAAAACTATATCATCCAAAACAGCTTGGGCGTTAGTTCTCATATTAGCGAGAATTTCTTCTCCTCCTGGATGGTTTACATCGGGCCGCTGGGTCAGATAATAACCGTAAAAGGGTTCATCAACCACTTGTGTATCCGATCGCTGGGCGAAGGCGTACATTAGGGCGGTAGATAAGTTGCGAGGATTGGAAATCAGGTGGATACGTTTCATACAAATCAGGGATGAGCGGATACCCAAACTTCACCGTCATTGAAAACCTCCTTCTTCCAAATGGGTACGGTTTGTTTGAGTGTGTCGATCGTGAATTTACAGGCTTCAAAAGCGGCTTGCCGATGGGGAGTAGCTACCGCGATAATAACCGCAATATCGCCAATGTACAGTGTGCCTTTACGATGGTGAATGGCAATTTTTTCTACTGGCCACTGTTCGCAAGCTCGGATAGCCAGCTTTTCCATTTCCTTCACCGCCATTGGGTCGTAGGCTTCAAAGTCTAAACGTTCTACTGTTCGCTTTCGGGTATTATTACGCACGGTACCCACAAAAATATCTACGGCTCCTGCCCCATCAGACTGTACCAAATTGAGCACAGTATCAACCTGAAGTTGCTTATCAGTTAGCGAAATAGATATTTTATCGTTTGAATACATTGATTTGTAGAGGCTAGATACCGGATACTGTACATCATCCTCCACTTACTGGGGGAATCAGGGCAATTTCATCGCTTTCGTGCAACTCTTGTTGTTTCTGTCCATACTCGTTATTGACAGCTACCAACACTGAATCTAAATCATGCAATTTTGGATAACTTTTCTTTAATTGTTCTACTAAGTCTGGCACAGTGGCCCCTTGAGGCATTTTGTAACGCAACTTCTGCTGCCCTACAATATCTTTAGTGATTCCAAAAAGTAAGATGTTCAATTCCATACTCGGCAAGATACGTATTTCGCTAAGCAATATACGATATGCAATTACAGTCTTATCATAAAAGCGAGTTCGTCATTTTAGTAAGCAAGAAAATGTTGTGCACTCTACTGGGTATTAAGCACGCCTCTTTCCTCACTTTTTAGTATTTTAGGCGTTTGTACTAAAAATGCATTTGATGTCTTCTGATATAAGACGCACACCTACCTTTGTTGAATCGGCTATTCCAATCGCTTTTCTGCTTCCCCTGTTAGCAATTAATGTGTTTGTATATGATAGCGATTCTACTTACGGTCCCAATCAAATAGCGCTGATTCTCTCGGCAGCCGTAGCCGCTTTAATCGCGCTACGTACCGGTGTCACCTGGCCTACCTTACAAGATGGTATCGTAAAAAGTATTAGCTCGGCTATGTCGGCTATGCTAATTCTGTTGCTGATTGGCTCTCTGGCAGGAACCTGGATGCTGAGCGGTATTGTGCCTGCCATGATTTACTACGGCTTGCAGATTCTAAATCCGACTATTTTTCTGTTTGCTGCTTGTATCGTGTGTGCCATTGTTTCGGTGGCAACGGGCAGCAGTTGGTCAACCGTAGCTACGGTAGGTATTGCACTGCTCGGTATTGGAACCACATTGGGATTATCACCGGGAGTAATTGGTGGAGCCATTATTTCGGGAGCATATTTCGGTGATAAAATGTCGCCTCTTTCGGATACAACAAACTTAGCTCCCGCTATGGCCGGAACGGATTTGTTTACCCATATCCGCTACATGACTTACACGACCATTCCATCTATCACCATTTCGCTGATTATCTTTTTGGTAATTGGCTTTACCGCAGAAGATAATATGACGGATAGCGGTACCCAAGAAGTACTAACCGCTTTGGACAAGGCTTTTAATATCAATGGCTTATTGTTCATCGTTCCGGTGGTAGTGATCGGAATGATTATAAAAAAAGTGCCCGCGCTACCTGCGCTACTGGCCGGAACGTTACTGGGAGGGCTATTTGCGATTATTTTTCAGCCCCAGGCCATTGCTCAAATAAGCGGCCTAGCTGGAGGGTTAGGTACCTATATGGCCGTTATGAAAGCTATGTATACTGAAGTTAGTATCACTACTGAAAATGAAATGGTGAATGGTCTACTATCTACCGGAGGTATGGCCGGAATGCTTAATACGATCTGGCTTATTATCTGCGCCATGATTTTTGGGGGAGTGATGGAGTCAGCCGGAATGCTAAAGCGTATTACGCAATCAATTATTCAGTTTGCCCACTCTACTGGCTCATTGATTGCTTCTACTGCTGCTACGTCGATATTCTTTAATGTTACTGCTTCAGACCAGTATTTAGCTATTGTGGTACCGGGCCGAATGTTCTCTCAAATCTATCGTGAGCGAGGGCTAAAGCCTCAGGTTCTTAGCCGAACTTTAGAAGATTCGGGTACGGTGACATCAGTACTCATTCCGTGGAACACCTGCGGAGCCACTCAGGCGGCGGTACTAGGAGTCGCTACATTATCGTACGCTCCATTCACGTTTTTCTGTATTCTTAGTCCGATTATGACGATTCTCTTTGGTTTTCTGAATTTTAAAATTGCCCGCTATCAACCAGATGAGTTGGAAGAGGCGAGCCAAGAAACGATTGCAGCATGATGTTTCCTAAGCATATTACCAAAGAGGAAATCAACGAGTTACCCCTTCGCAAGTACGAAGGAAGAATCGTACTGGTTACCGATCCGGATAGACAGGAGGAAGTATTTGAGGAATTGCGGGAACACGCTGTAGTAGGATTTGATACGGAAGCTCGCCCTGCCTTCAAACGAGGCGTACACTACGATACTTCGTTAATTCAGCTATCGGTTCCTAGTAAAACGTATCTAATTCGCCTAAATTATACTGGAATCAGCTCAGCATTTACGGACTTCTTTGCTAATCCTTTGATTAAAAAAGTAGGAATTAGCATTAAAGATGATCTTAAAGATTTACGAAAACTATGTTCTAAGCACCATCTTGTTTTCTCTCCTGATAATGTACTGGATCTAAACGATGCGGCTAAGCGCCTTGATGTTCACCACGCTGGGGTGCGGAAGCTGACCGGAATCTTCTTAGGCTTTCGGGTTTCTAAAGCCCAACAAACTTCTAATTGGGAGAATCCGAAGTTAACCGAACCCCAAATGCGCTACGCGGCTACCGATGCCTGGGTCTGTTTAGAAATCTATCAGCGACTAGCTTATCTTGGCTATGTTTAATGTAAGAACACGATTAATCATGTTCTTACGGTAATCACTCATTAAACCACCTCGTATTCGCTAATATCGGAGAGATCAAAAGTATTCATGAAGGCGGTGGTGAAGTTACCCTCCTGAAACTTGGGATCATCCATTAGCTTAATATGGAATGGAATAGTGGTTTTGATACCCTCAATGACGAACTCGCCTAATGCTCGCTTCATGCGAGTAATCGCTTCTATACGGGTTTGACCGCTGACAATCACTTTGGCAATCATGGAATCGTAGTTGGGGGGAATGCTATAGCCGGCGTAAATATGACTGTCTATTCTTACTCCGTGGCCTCCGGGCATGTGCAAGTTAGTAATCCTTCCGGGGCTGGGTCGGAAGCCATTAGCCGGATCTTCCGCATTAATTCGGCATTCAATCGCGTGTAGCATAGGGTAGTAATTCTTACCCGACAGTTCAATACCCGCTGCTACTTTGATCTGTTCTTTAATCAGATCGAAGCTGGTTACCTCTTCAGTAATAGGGTGTTCTACCTGGATTCGGGTGTTCATCTCCATAAAGTAGAAGTTCCGGTGCTTATCAACTAAAAACTCAATGGTTCCAGCACCCTCGTAGCCAATGGCTTCGGCTCCTTTAATAGCGGCTAATCCCATCTTCTCCCGTAGCTCATCGGTCATAAATGGCGAGGGGGTTTCCTCCAGTAGCTTTTGATGGCGGCGTTGAATAGAACAGTCCCGCTCCGATAGGTGGCAGGCTTTCCCGTTTTGGTCGCCTACAATCTGAATCTCAATATGGCGAGGCTCTTCCACAAATTTCTCCAAATAGAGGGCATCATTACCAAAAGATGCGCCTGATTCACGGCGGGCGTCGTCCCAAGCTTTCTTAAATCCGCTTTTATCCTCAACAATCCGCATTCCTTTTCCACCACCGCCTGCAGTCGCTTTTAGTATAACTGGATAACCAATTTCTTCGGCTATTTTTATCCCTTCGTCAATACTACTTAGTAAGCCGTCTGAACCAGGCACAGTAGGTACTCCAGCCTCCTGCATAGTAGCTTTGGCGGTGGCTTTATCGCCCATCTTGCCAATCATCTTGGGCGAAGCACCAATAAATTTGATACCGTACTCTTCACATACCCTTGAAAACTCCGCATTTTCTGATAAAAATCCGTAGCCGGGATGAATCGCATCAGCGTTAGTAATTTCAGCCGCTGCAATCAGATTGGGGATGCTAAGATAAGAAGCATTGCTAGCCGGTGGGCCAATACACACCGCTTCGTCGGCAAAGCGAACATGGAGGCTATCTTTGTCGGCAGTGGAGTATACTGCAACGGTACTAATACCCATTTCGCGACAGCTCCGAATAACTCGCAAGGCAATTTCACCTCGATTAGCAATAAGAATTTTTTTAAACATGTACTAGAGTGTTGAAGGACTAAAGTGCTAGGGTGCTGGTGCTTTATTACTTAGCGTAAAGTTCAACGATAATACTTGAGCACTCTACCACTTTAACACAGTGTTTTTAGGCTGGGTCAATTAGGAATAGTGGCTGGTCAAACTCAACTGGAGACGAATCTTCTATCAGAATTTCCGTAATTATTCCGGCTTGTTCGGCTTCAATTTCATTAAATAATTTCATAGCCTCAACAATGCAGACGGTTTGCCCTTTAGAAATCTTATCACCCACCTGTACAAATGGACCCGATTCTGGATTCGGCGACTCGTAAAAAGTGCCAATCATCGGCGATTTAATCGCAACATAATTGCTCTTATCTTTTGACTCGGCTGATTCTTTAGGTTCTTCCGACACGGAAGTAGTATCTGGCGTAGTGGATGATGGTGAATTCGGTTGGGAAGGTACCGCTACCAACCCCGTAGCATCACTGGGCATGGAAGAAGTACCCGGAGAATGAATGATGTTTTGGTGGACTTCTGGGGAGCTATTTTTTTTAATTTTTAGCTTAATATCGTCGGTTTCTAGCTCCACTTCATCTAAGCCAGCACTGGCGATGAAGTCTAAGAGGTTGCGGATTTCACTGATTTTCATAACGTTTATTTTACCCGTTCGGAATAGGACTTGGTACGTGTATCTACTTTGATTTTCTCGTCTTGATTAATGAACAACGGCACTTGGATCGTAGCTCCAGTCTCTAGCTCAGCAGACTTAGTAGTGTTGGTCGCTGTATCACCTTTGATTCCTGGCTCAGTATAGGTAATAGTGAGTTCTACAAAAGCAGGTAATTCACAACCTAGTATAGTTTCGGTTTCGTCGTGTACAATAACATCTACCTGCTGCCCATCGGAAATAAATTCCGGGGCATCGATCTGCTCTTCTTGGATTATTACCTGCTCAAAGGTATTACTATCCATGAAATGATACCCCATGTCATCTTTATAAATAAACTGATGCGGACGGCGCTCGATGCGAGCAGTGGTAATTTTTACTCCAGAATTGAAGGTGTTCTCTAGTACTTTGCCAGTACGTATGCTCTTGAGTTTTGTCCGTACGAAAGCAGGCCCTTTACCCGGCTTCACGTGCTGGAACTCAACGATGGTATAAAGATCGTTGTTATACTCAATGCAGAGACCATTGCGGAAATCTGCGGTGGTTGCCATAGGTTGTTTTTAGTTAAGTATTACTAGATAAATGCAAATTTAGATAAAAAGTTTATTTCGTCTATTTATCCGTCGTATCCCCATTTAACGTAAGTAGCACCCCAGGTGAAGCCTCCTCCGAATGCGGCTAATACCAGATTATCGCCTTTTTTCAGCTGTGATTCATATTCCCAGAGGTTGAGCGGTATGGTAGCGCTAGTGGTATTACCGTACTTATGAATGGTATACATTACCCGTTCTTGGTCTAGTCCCATCCGGTTAGCAGTAGCATCAATAATGCGTTTGTTCGCTTGGTGAGGTACCAGCCAAGCTACATTTTCTGACGATAGCTGATTACGCTTCATAATCGTTGCTGCTACGTCGGCCATGTGTTTTACTGCATACTTGAACACAGCACCCCCTTCTTGATACACAAAATGCTCTTTCGCCATAACAGTCTCGATGGTAGCGGGACGCCGACTTCCTCCGGCTTTTAGATGTAAGTGTTGAGCACCCGATCCATCAGAGCGGAGAACGGAGTCTATTACTCCATAAGGCTCTTCAGTGGCTTCCAACATAACCGCTCCGGCTCCATCACCGAAAATAATACAGGTAGTTCGATCTTCGTAGTTGATGATGGATGACATCTTATCAGCTCCAACTACTAACACTTTTTGATACGTTCCGGCTTCTATGAATTGAGCAGCGGTAGTTAGTGCGTATAGGAAACCAGAACAGGCAGCTTGCAAATCGTAGCCAAAAGAATTTACTGCCCCAATCTCATTCGCAATGAGGTTGGCTGTAGCTGGAAAAATCATATCTGGGGTAGTCGTAGCACAAATAAGTAACTCTACCTCCGCTGGGTCTGTACTCGTTTTTCTTAATACTGCTTTGGCTGCTTTGGCTCCCATTACGGATGTTCCCTGATCTTCACCCCGCAAAATACGGCGTTCTTTGATACCGGTACGGGTGATAATCCATTCATCGGACGTATCCACCATTTTTTCAATATCATGATTGGTGAGAATGTCTTCCGGAACGTATCCGCCAACTCCCGTAATTACGGCTTTGCGTGTACTCATACGTTATTCTTTATCAGAAAGCTGATCCTGAAAAGCAGCTCTAATTTTATGATATATGTCGGACTTTGCCATATTGAAGGCTTGCATAATCATGTTTTTTATGGCTAATGCACTGGAAGATCCATGACCAATAACTACGTTACCATTTATACCCAAAATGGGACTTCCCCCTATGGCTTCGTAATTCAGGTTATCAAAAAATGGATCGTGGTAGTCTCGACTTTTTAGCAGGTCATAAACCGACTCAGCCATCTTCAGCACAACGTTACCCACGTAACCGTTACAAACCATTACATCGGCCTTATCGCGAAAGATATCCCGCCCTTCAATGTTACCAATAAAGTGGATGTGATTCTGTTCCTTAAAGAGTTGATACGCTGCTTGAGTAACTACTGTACCTTTTTGCTCTTCTTCTCCCAAGTTGAGTAACCCCACCTTGGGGCGGTCGATGCCAAAAACGTGTTGAGCGTAGAGCGAACCAATTTCACCGAACTGTACTAGAATCTCGGGTTTTACATCGGCATTTGCCCCCACGTCAATCAGTACTCCATAGCTGCCGTCTTCGCGAGGAGCAAAACCAGCCAATGCCGGTCGGATCACCCCTTCGCAGGGCTTTACCGAGAACATAGCACCCACCGACATAGCTCCGGTGTTGCCGGCACTACAAAAAGCATCAACCTTCTCCTCTTTTAAAAGGTGAAACCCGATACTGATGCTAGACTTTTTTTTCTGGCTAAATGCTTTGGTAGGGTGCTCGTGCATACCGATTACTTCTTCGGCATGAACAATTTCTACCATTGATTCGGGAAATTCGTACTGGGCTAGATGCTCTCTTATTGTTTCTTGCTGTCCAACTAATACCAAGCGATCATCTTGGGAAAATTCGCGAATAGCGAGAGTAGCTCCTTCCAAACAGGTTTTGGGCGCAAAGTCACCACCCATAGCATCGAGCGCAATCCTCATAAATTACGCTATGTCTTCTTTCTCCATCACTACCTTACCTCGGTAGTAAAGCTTGCCCTCGTACCAGTGAGCTCGGTGAAACAAATGGGGTTCGCCCGTAGTAGGATCAATTGCAATGTTCCGAGGGGTAAGGCCCAAGTGCGTTCTTCGTTTATCTCTTCTTGATTTGGAAATCTTCCGTTTGGGATGTGCCATACTATTTTTAGTTTTTACTAATTTCTATTAATTCTTAAGATTACGCAATTTTTGCCACCGAGGGTCAACTTCTTCCTCTTCTTCTGCTCCTGATTTCTCTGACTCTGAGCTAAATATAATTTCGCCTTCTACCCAAGGATCTTCTTCTTCAGCCAACGAGGGGTGTAGCCGCTTCATTGGTAGGGCTAATCCAATAAACTCGTATAGCAAATGAGCAATATTGATCTTTTGAGTTCCGGTAGTAATCGTATAAATATCCTCAGAAACTTCCTCTTCTTCTGACCCGTACTGATAAATAATCATCCTATCTACCGCTAAAGAATGATCGAAAAGCTCTAAGCTACGGTCGCACTCTAACTGTACTGTACCCTTAATCTGAAAGCTTGCGGTAATCAATGTAGATTGTTTATCCAGTGTTACCTCTGCCTGAAGATTACCCTTTTCTAACAAATTGCTGTCAAACAATTGAAAGAAAGAGTCTCCCAAGTGATATTCATACGTGTAAACCTTGTCTGATAGTGAATATATATCAATATCAAACCGGGTAAAATCTTCCATCATTACCCCCCTTTTTGTTAAGTCTGCAAATTTAAGTATATAATTCTAATAAAAGAAAGCGATTAAAATGAATTCCGCTTTCTTTGATATACCGAAGTAGTCAACAAATTTTTTAGAAAAAAATTACCAATTACCACCTACGTACTATAATTTTCTATCGGAATGAAATATTTACTGGCAACTTTTGTTAGTAGTTTGAGAGTAAATGTGCTTATGAATAGCTTACGAGTTCTTTGGTTGCTTGTGTGGGTATTAGGACCCAGTAGTGGATTTGCCGTATACGGACAAGCGCAGGCCCCGGAAATAATTCAGCAGAAACAGCCACTGTTGCTGGATATGAATATGCAGATTGAGGCGACCCAGGCGGTAAACGATATGTACAACTTTAAGTTCGCTCGGGCTGAACGGCAGTTTCGCTGGATTAAACAAGACCATCCTAATCATCCGCTTCCTTATTTTCTATTGGGTTTAAGCCAATGGTGGAAGATTGTGCCTAACCCGCACGAAACTAAATATGATGACCGTTGCGTAGCTTATATGGATACGGCTACTGTACTGGCCGAAATAATGCTAGACCAAGATGAGGAAGATCCTGAAGCAGCATTTTTTTTATCTGCTGCCTATGCTTTTAAAGGTCGACTCCACTCTGAGCGTAGAGATTTTACGAAAGCGGCTAGCGATGGTAGGCTTTCTTTAAAGTATTTGGAGCTCTGCAAGGGGAAAGAAGATTTCAGTCCTGAACTACTTTTTGGTGATGCTCTTTATAACTACTATGCCGAGTGGATCAAGGACAATTATCCGATTTTACGTCCGCTAATGATATTCTTTCCTAATGGGGATAAAGAACTGGGGATTAAACAGTTAAAGACAACGGCCAATAACGCATTCTACACCCGCACTGAGGCTCAGTACTTTTTGATGCGAATTTTATCTGAGGAGCAGAACGACCCCCGAGAAGCTTTTCGCATTTCCGAATACTTACATAAAACTTTCCCTGATAACGCGTATTTTCATCGGTACTACGCTCGCCAATTGTACAGCCGAGGTAAGCACCGCGATGCCGAACGAGTATCATTAGAAATCCTAGCGAAAATCGATAGTAGCATGACTGGCTACGAAGCTACTAGCGGTCGCTATGCGGCTTTCTTTTTAGGGCAGATCTACCAAATGCGCACAGAATTAAGCGAAGCGGAAAAATACTATAATAAAACGATAGAATACGCTCGGTCTATTGATGCTACTGAGTCGGGCTACTACCATTATTCTATGCTGTATCTGGGTGAGATCGCTGAAAAGAAAGATAATCCTGACCGAGCTAGGGAATACTACAAATTGGTAAAAAAAGAAGCCAAGCGTAGCAGTCGGGCTCACGAGAAAGCCCGAAATAACCTACGTTCGCTCCGGCGGGGGTGATTAAACTGGTTATCATCTTCCTCAACTCATTAATCTGAATTTTTTAGAAAGTTTTCTATCCTCTTTGGTTGAAAAAGACTACAGCTGCAACGCATTTCTGCCGTTTAATTATTCCTTTACTCAATCTATCAAAGATTTTCTCTTTCTAATGCTTTTTCGGTCAACATAAGCCGAACTAACAGGTTACACTATCAGCCTATTTTTTCAACTAAACCTGTAAAAATGTCTCAAGTAAAACAATATGATGCTATTATAATCGGCTCTGGTCAGGGCGGAAACCCTATGGCGACTTATTTAGCCGGAGAAGGAATGCGTACTGCGCTGATTGAAAAAAGGTACGTGGGAGGTACTTGTATGAATACGGGTTGCACTCCTACCAAAACACTAGTAGCTTCCGCTAAATCGGCTTTTGAAGCGCGCCGAGCGAATGAGTACGGAGTACATGTTGGCGATGTTTCGGTTAATATGTCGGAGATTATTGCCCGAAAGGATGAATTGGTAGAATCATCGCGCAGTAGTCAGTACGATAACCTAACTAGTACTGAAAATCTAGATCTGATTGAAGGAGAAGCTCAGTTTTCCGATAAAAAAACCGTATACGTGAAGCTGAACAATGGCGGTGAGCAAACACTAACTGCAGATAAGATTTTTATTGATACAGGCACTAAAACATTGATTCCCCCTATTGATGGATTGAACCAAGTAGATTGGTATGACAACCGAACTATCATGGAGATCGATGAAGTGCCCCCGCATCTGTTCGTGATTGGTGGGGGTTACATTGGACTCGAGTTCGGACAGATGTTCCATCGATTCGGTAGTAAGGTAACGGTCTTCCACAGTGGCGAGCGCATTTTAGATAACGAAGATGAAGACGTATCAGAGGAAATGGAGGAGATTCTTCGGGAGGAAGGGTTGAATATTATTACCAATTGTAAGATTAAAAACGTTAAGCGAGAAGGAGACGAAGTCATTCTCTCGGGTGAAGGGAAAGGTTTTACCGAAGATATTCACTGTACCCACGTATTAATTGCAGTAGGACGGGTACCTAACACGGAAGAGTTAGGGCTAGAAAACACCGGAGTTGAAGTTGATGATAAAGGACACGTTCAGGTGAACGACCGGCTGGAAACTTCTGTGGAAGGAATATACGCTATGGGCGATGTGAAGGGTGGACCCCAGTTCACCAACGTGAGCTATAACGATTATGTAATACTAAAAAAGAATTTATTTGAGAATGGGAATCTTTCAGTCAAAGACCGGACGCTAACGTACGCGGTTTTTACTGATCCGCAGCTAGGTCGGGTAGGGCTTAATGAAACCCAAGCTAAAGAACAGGATATTGCTTATAAAGTGGTGAAAATGCCGATGAGCAAAGTGGCCCGTGCTCAAGAAGCCGGACACACTAAAGGATTTATGAAAGTACTGGTAGACGAAGAAAAGGGAACCATACTGGGCGCATCTATTCTAGGAATGGAAGGCTGCGAGGTTGCTTCGGCACTGCTATTTATGATGATGGGAAATCTTACTACCGAGCAAATTACCGGTACGTCTATTGCCCACCCTACCCTCATGGAAGCCATGAATAATTTGTTCGGTCAGGTATGATTGTTAATCAAGCAGAAAGCGGTTGGGACATTATTTTTCAGCGGGCTCACGCTATTTTGGCCGCTCAAATTGCTATGCACTGGAATGTGGATGCTCGCCCCCAACCCTGGGCCGAGTTGGTAGCTGCGATTGCTGACCATGACGATGGGCAACGAGATTGGCAAGGTGAAAATCATTTAACAGATGCGGGTGCACCTCTTAACTTTATGCTCAAGCCCCCGGATATTGTTCAGGCGAAACAGATGGTAGACAATGCTCGCTATCGTTCTCGTTGGACTGCCTTACTGACTTCCATGCACACTACTGCACTGTACGAATCGTGGCGGGGTACTGACAAAGAATTAGATAAATTTTTGGATGAACAGCAGAATTACCAGCACGCACTAGCGCGAAGTCTGGAAGTACCTATTCAAAAAGCGCGAGGTACCTACCAACTAATGTATTTCTGCGATGCGCTATCACTTATTTTGTGTAAGGATCAAATTCCGCCGGATGGCCTTCATTTAGAAGTAACACAATTACCTTCGGAAGAGATAGCTGAAATTTATGCTGAAAAGGATGGTCTATTTGGCCTTCAGCCTTGGCCGTGGGAGGAAGAGGAAATTACGCTGTCGGTTGAAATCTACCATCTAAGTCAGCTATCATTCAAGAATGATCAGGAACTGTACAAAGCTTTTAATACTGCTGATGTATCAGTGAAAGAATGGAGTTTCAAGTTCAGCTAACTCCGAATTGTACCGGACGAAGCTGATCTTGTTCCTCTTCGGTGAACAGTCGGGATTTGATAACGAAGCGTAATCCGAGTGGAATTTCTAAGGAAAAGCTCGCCCCGCGACCGGTCACTATGTCTACTGTAAGTCGAGTGTGTTTCCAATACTCAAACTGATCTTGCGACATATAAAAATCGCAACCGTGAATTTCGCCTAGCCACACGTCAGTTTCATTGAGCATCAGTTCGCCTTTAGGAAAGCACATAGGCGAAGACCCGTCGCAGCAGCCACCGCTCTGGTGAAACATTAACTCACCATGCTCTTCCCGCAGTTGGTCAATAATCTTTTTAGCTTCTTCGGTAATCGTTACTCGCTCAATCATAATCTTGGGGATTGGGTTTTAGGGGTTAGGGATTGAAGAATAGGTTCCTAACACCTAATCCCCAATCCCTAAAATCCATCCTAGAAGAATCCCATTGCTTTCTTGTCGTAAGAAATGAGCATATTCTTCGTCTGACGGTAGTGATCTAGCATCATCTTGTGATTCTCGCGACCAATGCCTGACTTTTTGTACCCACCAAACGGAGCGTGAGCAGGATAGGTATGGTAGTTATTTACCCAAACGCGTCCGGCCTGAATAGCTCGGGAAATTTGGTAAGCTTGATGCATATCGCGCGTCCAAACCCCGGCTCCTAAACCATAGAGTGTATCGTTAGCAATTTCAATAGCTTCAGCTTCATCTTTGAAAGTGGTCACACACAGCACTGGTCCAAAAATCTCTTCCTGGAATACTCGCATCTTGTTATTCCCTTTCAGAATGGTTGGTTTAACGTAATAGCCACCTTCTAGACCTTCGTTGTAGGCGGCTTCGCCACCAGTCAGTACCTCGCAGCCTTCTTCTTTACCAATGTTGATATAGTTAAGAATCTTCTCGTACTGATCGTTAGAAGCCTGCGCTCCCATCATGGTATCCGATTCAAGTGGGTGACCCATTTTTATAGCTTCAGTACGCTCAATAACTCGCTCAATAAATTTATCATAAATGCTTTCCTGTACTAGTAAGCGCGAAGGACAGGTACATACCTCGCCCTGATTAAGGGCAAACATTACGGCTCCTTCTAAGCACTTATCAAAGAATTCATCGTCAGCATCCATAATACTTTCAAAGAAAACATTAGGTGACTTACCACCCAACTCTAGAGTGACGGGGGTAATATTTTTAGAAGCGTACTGCATAATTAGCTGACCGGTAGTAGTTTCTCCGGTGAAGGCCACTTTATTAATTCGTGGGCTAGATGCGAGTGGCTTACCAGCCTCGGCTCCAAAACCGTTTACAATGTTGAGTACTCCGGCGGGTAGTATGTCTTCAATCAATTCCATTAGAATCAAAATTCCTACGGGAGTCTGTTCGGCTGGTTTTAGTACTACGCAGTTACCAGCAGCTAAGGCGGGAGCTAACTTCCAGGTAGCCATCAGAATAGGAAAATTCCAGGGAATAATCTGTCCGACTACGCCCAGTGGTTCGGGCACATTGAGGCAAACAGTATTGGCATCTAGTTCACTTACCGATCCTTCCTCCGCCCGGATTACTCCGGCAAAGTAGCGAAAGTGATCGACCGCTAGAGGTAAATCAGCGGCACGGGTTTCGCGTAATGCTTTTCCGTTATCCCAGGTTTCGGCTCGGGCCAAATCTTCTAGGTTTTGTTCCATCACATCGGCAATCTTTAGTAGCATATTACTACGTTCGGTCGCGGATGAGCTATTCCAAGCAGGAGCGGCTTCCCAAGCCGCATCAATCGCGGCGTCTATGTCTTCTTTGGTAGAGCGAGGAATTCGGGTAAAGTTATTACCGTCTACCGGTGAAACATTGTCGAAGTACTGACCCTTGGTCGGGGCAGTCCACTTTCCTCCGATGAAGTTTTCGTACTGATCTTTAAACTTAGGTTTTTCTACCTGACTGCGGGTAGTGGTGAGCGTATCACTCATAGTTACAAGGGTTTTTAGGTTACGAAATTGAGATATAATACCGATAATACTTTAGGGATTTATCGGATAACTAATTTAAAACATAGAAAATAGAAAGCTATGACGGATTCTATCATTCTCATGAACAATTCTATTAAATCTGCTATTTTAGTAAATACAGAACTAGTTTTTTAAATGTGTTGCATATTTGCTAAAAATGAAGTACTATTATTTAATAGCCAATAACGTCTGCCCATCTAAATATGCATTTGCCTGATCGTTTTTTCGAAGAAAGAAAGCTAGAAGCTCTGGTGGAGAATCAGACTACCTACACGGTAGGTCAGGCAGCCCTGCACGTTTTTGAAACTCACCAGCAAGCTGAGCGGGTGCAATTGCAATTCAGGCAACCTGTGTTGGCTAGTATGCTACGGGGCAAAAAGATTATGCGCTTACGCGATCATCAACCTTTTGACTTTTTGCCGGGCGAATCGCTTATTCTTCCAGCTAATGAAATGATGCAGATTGATTTTCCGGAGGCTCAAGAGAGTGACCCTACCCGGTGCCTAGCTATTGCCATTGCCGAAGAGCACGTGCGGGAAATTATTGCCCTAATGAATGAGACCATGCCGAAGGCAGATGAGCAGGAGTGGAACCTAATGGATTATAACTTTCACTTTACTAATGATGCGGGTATTTATCAAATTTTGCAACGATTAATCTTCTTGTTTACCGAAAACCACCCGGCTAAAGATTTCTTCGTTAACAATATGCTTCAGGAGCTGATTGTGCGCATTTTACAAGCGAATACAAGAAAGGCTTACGCTAAATCATCAGACATACTATCTAATAGTAATAGGCTGGCTTACGTTATTCAGTACATTCGCAATCATTTAGATGAATCGCTAAGTATTGACGCGTTGAGCGAAAAAGCGTGTATGAGCAAATCGCACTTTTACCGGGTATTCAAAAACGAGGTAGGCGTTTCACCCACTGACTTTATTAACGACGAACGCATCGGTCGGGCAGCTAGCATGCTGAAAGACCCTCATCGGAAAATTAAGGAAGTTTATCTAGAATGTGGCTTTGAGAGCCGTTCGTACTTTAACCGCCTCTTCAAGCGGAAAAAGCAGTTATCGCCCGGAGAGTTTCAAGCAAGGGCTAATCAATAGTATTGTAGCGTAGGTGTTTAGTAAATGGAATACTTATAAAATGAAAGCAATAGCTACTTTATTAATCTTTCTTTTCGTTGGGACAAATCTACTAGCCCAGTCTGAAACGGTAGTTTCAGCTAAAGATGAAAAGAAGGCTCTTAAGCAAGCTGAGAAATTACTAAGGGGAACCAATTTCAGCCAGTTGGCTATGAAATACTCCGATGATCCTGGGTCGGCAGTTTGTACTTCAGTACGACTCGGCTGTTTTGACGCTACAGCCCGGCGAAATATCCGAGCCAGTTCGTACCGATTTTGGTTACTACCTCATTGAACTGCTAGAGAAAGACAACACTACTTTTTCCTCTCGCCATATTCTAATGAAAACTATACTGTTGAGCTTATGCGAAACGGCTTAGACACTGTCCTGTCCAGTCAATGGAAGCTAAGTGAAGATGAAGTATTATTATCTACCAATCTTAGAAGCTGTTTGAGTTAACTCTTCTTGTTTCTTAGGAATCTTTTTCCGCC
>CAKZPJ010000545.1 GCA_937138955.1 uncultured Flammeovirgaceae bacterium
AAATTAACCTTAGCCAATGCTCCGGTAGTAGGTTGCTCACCATCACCTTCTTCCAGTAACTGGAAATAAACACCCGAAGACAACTCCTTTACATCGGTAAGATTATGTACTTCAATATAATTGGCAATAGCTTGCTGTTCTTCTTCTTCAATGGTCTTCTTAGTTATAATCTCCTCAACCTCTATCTCAGCCACTAAGATAGCATTTCGGGGAAGATACTGCCCATATGAATAAGACTCAAACGCTTGATAGGAGGGAAGGTAAAACCGGTACTGCTCTCCCGTTCGCATTTGGCCTACTCCAATATTAATGCCTCGGGGAAACAAGGCTCTGGGGTATTTTTGGGCGTGGTAAAACCGCAAAGGGGAAGCTTCACTGTCTAGGCTATCAATTGCTTTTCCAGCTAACGTCTGTAATCTGTACCGGATAGCTACGATAGACTCATCTTCAACTGCTATGCCACTGGGATCTTCGTGTAAAGGTTCAAAATAGATGCCGCTGTTCAGTCGTTCAGCCTGAATATTATTTGTTGCGAAATAATCTTTAAGTGCTTCATCATCTTCTTGCATTTGTCTATCAAAAGCAGATTCGTCCTGTTCCATACATCCGAATAACAGGATGGTGGAGGAGAGAAAAATAATACTGTAAGTTAGTACGGTTTTCATTGCTGGGTATAATTTGAGGTTGCTACTAAATTGACCCTATTCGGAGAAGAAGCGTTGGAAGAAAGGAGTAAATTTTAGAGGAAATGAAGCAGAACCATACGTACTAACAGAAAATTAGCTGTTTAGGAAATTATTTCAGGATTAATTTTTGTTACCTTTTAAACCAGACTAATAAACGTAATACCATGAAATTTGCCTTCGCATTATTATTTAGTTTCGCCCTTTTGGGCAATGTAGTAGCTCAAGAGGCTGCTGCCAATGAAGATCCTAATGGCCCTCAAATTACTTTTGCCCAGGATACCAAAGATTTTGGTGATATTATCCAGGGTGATAAAGTGAGTCATTCCTTCGAGTTTGAAAATACGGGGACTGAACCATTAATTTTATCAAATGTGCTGACTACTTGCGGTTGTACTGCTACCTCATGGCCTCGTGAACCAATTGCCCCGGGTGAAAGTGCGAAGATTGAGGTATCATTTAATAGCACCGGGAAAAAAGGTCGTCAGAATAAGGTAGTTACGGTGGTGTCTAACGCGACCAATGCCCAAGAGCGGGTTAAGCTTATTACTAATGTGCTCCCCAATAAGGATGCTCAGTAGCTAATAGCAGAAAATTATTAGAGTAAGCCTCGCTCATTTGGAGTGAGGCCTTTTTTATTGCGGAAACTTTAGATGCACGTGGGTTCCATCTTGACTATTAACATCAATAGTACCGTTGAGTTGTCGGGTTAAGCTTGATATTAACTGAAAGCCTAATGTGGTTCTAGTATTCAGATTAAATTGAGCGGGTAGGCCTATTCCGTTATCAAAGATGACAATATGTACATGATTTTCCTGAAAAAATGCCTGGATATTGATCCTGGGGGAACTGATTGAAGAGGGTGGAAAGGCGTATTTAAAGCTGTTGGTGATAACTTCATTGATGATAAGCCCACAAGCAATGGCTCGATCTACATCAAGTGGTTGTTTAGTTACTTCCTGTTCAATTGGAATTTTTTCAGCTTCCTCCCGAAACGATGTCTGCGCATTAAATACTAACGACTGTATAAAGTCTTTTAAATTGATAAACGTATAGTTATCGCTTTGGTACAGTTGCTCTTGAATAAGCGAAAGGGTTTTAATACGGGTCATACTCTCCTGAAACAGGTTGTACACAAACGGACGATTCTTCACTTTTTCCGCTTGCAAATACAGTAAACCCGAAACAATGTTCATATTATTTTTTACCCGATGATGTACCTCCTGAGCGTAAGAATCTTTTTCATCCAAAGCTTGGGTCAATTTGCGTATGTCATCTTTGCGCTCGGTAATATCACTTACTGTAGCCAGCTTAAATAGCTGACCGTTATCACCGATTATTCTGCCAACCTGGATAAATACGTCTTTGCGGTTTCCGTGTTTATCAACGGTTTGCCACTCTCCGGTGGTTTCCTCGGTTTCACCAGCAAGGTACTCTTGATGCTGTGCTTGAGCGTATTTATGAATACTTTGGGGAAGAACTAGCGTAAATGGCTGCCCAATTAATTCTGGCTTAGAGTAGCCATAAATGGCACAATAAGCTTTATTAACCTTTACAAAGTTTCCTTCATCATTGGTTATGTAAACTCCAACCGCTGTTGTATCCAAAATCTGGCTCAACATAGATTGAGTATTTAGCACATCTGCTTCTTCTTGACAGTGTCGGTAATTAATAGCTCCTTCAATAGTTTTCCGGAGAGTAGCTAAATCATAGGGCTTATTAAGAATACTATAAGGTTCATAGTCGAGAGCCTGCCGTACGGTTCGCTGATCGGTGCTGGCGGTAAGAAAAATGAAGGGAAGCAAAGGAGTAATATCTTTAATATGTTTGGCCGTTTCTAACCCACTCATGCTACCCCGAATACGAATATCCAGAAAAGCTAAACTTATTTTTGAGTTTCTCACAGCTTCAAGTGCTTCCGGGCCGTTGTTCACCACTAGTACATTATGATAACCCAAATCTCGAAGATATTGTACGAAGGTTAGTTGAGCAACAGCGTCATCTTCAACAATCAGAATGTTGGAGTCATGCATAGAAAAAATCCCTAGTCAAAATGGTTATAGAACAAATGGAAATAGGGTAAACAGTATTAATGATGTTGTTAAGAATATAGTCAAAAATGTACTGATTGCCTAAAGAAGTGCGACTTAATACGGCAGAATCAATCAGTAAAAAATTGATAAGTAATGCTAAGAAATAACAGTACTACGTCTTCTTTTTTTGCTGAATACGATACTTATCGGCAGAAATAAAAAGCATATCACCAACCTGATAGTGTACCGATGCTTCAGCAACACGAATAACACTCAACGAGTTCTTGACTACCAGCGTAATCTGATCGTTATGAACTGTTAGTACTTCGCCTTCCAATAGCGTGTTGGGATCAGTATTCGTTAATACAGTTGATGGGTGACCTTGCTGCACAACCTTTCCATCTTGTATTAAAAAAGCACGATCGGCCAATCGAGCTACTTCTGAAGGGTTATGGCTTACTAGCACTGTGATAGTTTGATAACGACGATGCAATATTATCAGATCTTGTTGCAACTTACTACGCATCTCTTCGTCTAGTGCCGCAAAAGGTTCATCAAGTAGCAGTACTTTGGGACGGCGCAATAAGGCTCGAGCCAAAGCGACCCGCTGTTGCTGTCCGCCCGAGAGTGCGGTGGGCTTCTGATCAACCAAGTTCTGAATGCGAATCAGCTCCAAGATTTCATCAATTGTGCTCGGCGGTTGATCCGAAGGTAAAGCATACTTGAGATTTTCTTGAACGCTCATATTTGGAAACAACGCGTAGTCTTGAAATACGTAGCCAATAGAACGTTGTTGGGTTCTAAGGTTGGTGCGAGGCTGGCTACTAAACCAAGTTTGACCGCCCACGCTTATCTGACCTTGATCTGGCAAAAGTAAGCCGGCAATCATTTTCAGGATACTAGTTTTTCCGGCACCCGATGGTCCCATAATGGCTACGATTTCTCCTGGCTGAATATCAAAAGAAATATTTAGGTGGATAGGGTCAGTGCTACCTCTTAGCTGTTTTTGTAATTGGACATTCATTAAAGAATACTTCGAGTACGCTGGTGCTGGTACGAATAAACCAAAAGAAGTACGATAAAAGAAAAAAGGAGCAAAATAGCCGCGTACACATTGGCATTGGCGTAGTTTAACATTTCTACTTCGTTGTAAATAGCGATGGAAGCCACCCGGGTTTCGTCAGGAATACTGCCGCCAATCATAAGAATTACTCCAAACTCTCCAATAGTATGAGCAAAAGTCATCACGCCACCCACCCAGAGCGATGCTTTGATATTGGGTAGAAGTACATTGATGAGGGTGTTCCATCGTGATTTCCCTAGTGTATAAGCTGCTTCGCGGTAGGTATTAGGTAAGTTTTCCAGTGCCGAAAGTATGGGGTTAACCATAAATGGCAGACTAAAAACAACAGAGCCAATAACTAAACCACTGAAGCTAAACACTAAACGAAGATCAAACCACTGTTGGCTAAGCTGACCTAACCAACCTTGGGGACGAAGTAAAATTAGCAAATAGTACCCTAAAACAGTGGGAGGAAGCACTAAGGGCAGACTAATAATAGCCTTCAGTACTGGGCGAATATTCTTTCCGTAGAAATAAATACCGTATACCAGAGGAATACTGAGCAAAAAAAGCAGCGTGGTAGTAATAAGCGCAAGTTTGAAGCTTAACCAAAACGGTGACCAATCCATATATATTACGGCAGCTTATAGCCGAAATCTTGAAAAACCTTTTTAGCTACCGGGGAAATAATAAATTCCAAAAACTGATTAGTCGTAAATTCTGAAGCTTCGGAATTCCGAAGTAGTACCATACCGTGGGGTAGAGGAGATGTATCCTTTACCTCAATCCAGCTCCCTTTTTGATTGATTGATTCAACGTGCTGTGCTGAATTCGCGGTAAAAGCAGCTACTACAGTTTCGGTTGCGATATACTGGTTCACCTGACTGACATTCTCGGCGTATACTAGCTTATCTTTTATTTTATCCCACCATTTATGCTCCTGAAGCCATCGGCGGGTTTCTTTTCCATAGGGAGCTAAATCTGGTTGGGCAATAGCAATGGTCTTAGCTTTTCGTAATCGTTTCTCGGTGGAAGTAGTAGTTGATTTTGCCGACCAAAAGTATAGTGTGCCATACGCCAACACCTTGGGTTCTTGCTGAGCGAGACCCTGTTTGTACACTTTTTCAGGATATTTCATATCAGCCGATATAAAGACATCGTAGGGTGCGCCATTCATAATTTGAGCTGTTAGCTTACCCGAAGATGCAACGATAAGCGTGAGCGAGCTTTGAAATTTTTCTTCGTACAATGCTTTAATTTGGTTTATTGGGGGAAAAAGGTTAGCGGCTACCGCAATCTTTACATCACTGGTCTGAGCAAAAGTGGTAGTGAATCCACCAGGAATAAGAAGAAGTAATAAGATAAAACGCACCATAGGCCTGTTGGTAGGATAGGTAAAAGCGAAAATAGCACTTTCGGCTGCAAAAACCGTAATTTGGCAGCAGCTTTGAATAACAACTAAATAATATGGATCAATTCACTGTTGGTAGTGTACCCGAACATTTTATGTTACCCTGGCATCTGGCTATGGAGAATGGTAACTTTCAATCCCATGAATTGTCGGTTAATTGGCAGGATTATCCAGGAGGCACTGGAGCTATGATGGCTGATCTTCACGCGGGGCAACTCGATATAGCTATTGCCCTAACGGAAGGTGTAGTAGCCGATATTATTAAACACCGAGCGAGCAAGATTGCCCAAGTATTTGTTAGTAGTCCGTTGACTTGGGGTATTCATGTGGCAGCAGAGTCTCCTTATCAGTCTGTAGAAGAACTAGAGGGGAAAACATTTGCTATCAGCCGAATGGGTTCCGGTTCGCACTTAATGGCTATTGTAATGGCAAGACAGCGAGGCTGGTCGATTGGTAACATGCAATTGGAAATTGTGGGTGGTATGGTTGGCGCTCGCAAAGCTCTACCCACAGGTGAAGCTGATGCCTTTATGTGGGAGAAATACATGACTCAGCCAATCGTAGAACGAGGAGAGTTTCGTCGGGTAGGGGAGTTTGATACTCCTTGGTCCTGCTTCGTAGTAGTAGTGCGCGATGAAATACTAAAAAGATCATCGACTCAAGTTCAGGCTCTACTAGAGGTAGTGCAAAAATCAGCCGAGAGCTTTACCATCAAATCTGATGCAACAGCTCTAGTAGCCCAGCGATATAGCCTTACTCAAGAAGATGCTGAGCGCTGGTTCGAAAGAACACAGTGGAAGACTGACTTCCGCGTTTCTCGCACTATGCTAAATCAGGTGATGGATGCGCTGGTGAGTTGCCAAGTTATTAATCGGAAGATTGATACAACCTTACTGTGTAGTTCACTTACTGCATTAGAACAGTAGGCGAGAAGATTGATGTAAGCTAAAAACCAACTAAGCGCGGTGAGTGGGTTGTACGGATAATTCTTTGTACAGCCGATAGATATTATGCTTTGACTTGGGGTGAAAATCATGATCAATATGATCCATAATTCGGCGAACGAGTAATAGACCTACGCCACCTTTGCGTCTATCCTTAATAATTTGCTTGATGCAAGGTTCTTTGTACTGTTTAAAGTTAAAACCTTTCTTACCCGAATCATGAATTTCGAAGGTAACTCCTTTGTCTCCCCCAATTTTTATTTTTAGCTCAATATTGTGTTGAGAATTGCACTGGTGAGAGTGGATCATCAGGTTGGAGCAAACCTCATCAACTGCTAATACTAGTTGGTGCATCTCTATGTCTGAGATTGTATAGTTTCGTAGGGTCTCCCTTACAAAGTCACGCACCCCCTGCAGTTCATCTTTACAACACGATACTTTGTAACTATAATTCATCAGCTTTGGCCTGCGCCTGTTCTTTAGTTTCAACAATTGTGAGCAGCTGGTGGAGCCCCAATATCTCAAAAACTTTATAAACTTTTTCACTCATATGGTAAAGCACCATCTTTTTCTCTTTAATTTCTACATCCTCAATGTAGGACATGAAAACCCCTAATCCGGCGGAGGAAATGTAATTAAGATGCCGACAGTCTACCAAAATTCTTACAACATCGGATTCTATCGCTTTTTCTAAAGCCTCATCCAGATAGATAGATGAACTAGCATCTACTTCTCCATTAATAGTAATAAGGCAGCTATCGCCTTCAAAATCAGTACTTACATCTACCATAGCTAAGCTATTATACGCTGCGTCTTCATTTAGGTTTTTTTACTTAAGTAAACTTCATGATCAATGCTGTATAATCGTCATTTAAGGGGCGATGGTTACAAAATGCGTAAAGTTCTTCAATAAGTTTTTTTTGTAGTACCTGCGATGATTCATCAGTGTTTTTGAGTATAACGTCTTTTAATCGGTCGTATCCAAATTCCTCATTGTCTTTATTAGTTGCTTCCGTTATTCCATCAGTATAAAGCACGATGATATCTCCCGACTGATAGTGCCTTTCGCTCACCTCAATATATTGATCAAACTTCTCATTACGAATAATACCTAGTCCTAACCCTCGGGTCTCCAGGTAGCAAGCCTGCTGAGTTTCATAATTGTAATATAACGTTGGGGTATGCCCAGCCCGGGCAAAACTGAGCGTTTGTTTTTGGGTATTTACTACGAAAAAGGACGCGGTAATAAATGAAGTCTTTTCCATACAACGCCCTAAAGCATTGTTGGCGTAAGCTAGAAACTTATCGGGGGGCAGGTCAAGTTGAGCCAAACTATGAAAGACACCCTTCATTTGCGACATATTGAATGCCGCAGAGGTACCTTTTCCCGAAACGTCTCCAATAATAATAATAAACTTATGATCGTCAATCTGGTATTGATCGTAGTAATCACCACCAACTTGATCGGCTGATTCAGAGAACGCCGATATGTCGAAAGCTTCGTTAGTGATTGGTTTGTTCGGTAGCAGACTACGGTGTACTCGGTTTGCAATCTTCAGCTCTTCCTGATAGCGTTCGTTTGCCAGCGTTTCATTCATTAACTGAAAATTCTCAACCGAAATAGAGGTCTGGCTGGCAAACGTTGTAATGATGCTAATCATTTCTTTATTGAAACCATCGCTGACTCCTTTCACTAATACCAGGTTGCCGACAATTGCATTTTTCACAACTAGTGGAATCCAAAGCACCGACCGGTACTCAGGTAGTTTAAGAATACGGTGTTTTCGCTGGCGTTGCTCAAAGTCTTGCCGTTGCAACCGAGGGCGGGGAAGGGGGTTAATAATTTCGGGCTGATCGGTATTGGCTTGTAATCGCTTCTTAAGTGTCTCAACTTTCTCTTTAGTAATGTTTTTAACGAGAAGGCGCTCTTCCTCATTGTGATACACTTCAATCCATCCGGCATCGGCAATTACCGCCTTTGCGGCACTTTCCAGTAAAATATCGTAAATCTGAGCAGAGTTGTATTCTGATTGGGAAGATTGACCCAAACGCTGAAAGTTGATAATTTCCTCTAATTTTTGCTCAAATACTGAAGAGGTGGGTAGATTAAAAATGATAACTAATAGAGAGAAGACACTATATATCAATACAAACCCAGTGGTAGCAATAATAAAAGGATTGAAAATAAAAATCTCCAGATCTATCAAATCTTCTAGCGTCTCTCGCTGTCCATTAATTTCCTGAATGTAATAGATAATAAAAACAATAATGGCGAGCATGATTGAAATGCTTTTCCATTTCTGGCGGAAGTCCAGATAAGCGACCCATTTTAGGTTCACCGATAAAATCAATCCTAACAGTAATAAAGGTAACAGGACAAACAGAAAAATACTCCAATTACCTTGGGTTGGAAAGAAGATAAAAACAATGCTCGCTAGAAGAGAATATTCAAAGATCTGCCATAATAAGATAAGACGCTTAGATTTCTGGTAAAGAATGAGCTGCTTCCATACCATAAAAGTAGATATAATAAAAGCCGAAAACAGTGCAAACCGAACGTAGAAGAAGAAACTTTGTAGTGGAATTTTACTGACTAGTGTTCCCTCACCTAGTAGCTGATTAAATAAGAGAATAGTTAGCGAAATAGTAGTGGCAAACAAACCAGTAGCAAATACTCGCCACAGTAAATCAATAAAGTTTACGCGCTCGGCCCGTCCGGTAATGAAGCGATAATAGACGGCTACCGAAAGTAAGAATAAGATTAAAAAGATGTGAGCAAACTCCGACCGAAAGCCAGAGGGTACGTTATGACTTTGAGCAAACTGCGTTAAGAGGCTTACCGTAACCAGTCCTACCCAGCTAACAATACCCAAGAAGAGTGATAATCGGATAATATTCTTATGAAAGTTCAGCTTAACCATAATAGTTTAGCCTTTCCACGCTGAATAACCTATGGTTAGGCTCATGGATGCAAAACTAACATAAATTTTGTAACCTAAGTGGGTGGTCTTCTTTGGTCTGAATAGCTTATTACAAAAAGTGGATAATTAGATAGGGAGAAAAATGGGTGAACAGTTGTACCTGTTCACCTATAATATTGTGATTTATTTTACTCGTTCAAATGATTTATAAGCTCTTATAATTTCGGCTACACGTTCTTGTGCCCCGTTGCCAGCCTCATCAGTATTCGTATTAATAATCAGAATAGAACCCGATTGCGTAGTAGGATCAAAACCTAGGAAGGCCGATGAACCTAAGTCGCCACCCGTGTGGCCGATTCTACCCGAAGTAGACCATACCCAAAATACCCCGTAGTTTGCTTCCCGCTCAGGTAGCCCTGGTAGGCGGGTATCTAACTTCTGGGAAAATAGCGTTTGGTAAGAGGCTTTAGAAAGTAAGAACTCAGATTGACCTGACTGTCCTTTCATCATTTCCAGCATAAAGTTAGTCAAGTCTTCTATTGAGGTAACTAATGAGCCATCCGGATAAGTTGCTATCGTATAAAATGGGATCGGATTATCTCTATCCCAATACTGATAAGATACCTGGCTACGATCAATCTGGGTTAATTTCCACGCAGTACTATTCATTTGGAGAGGCTCAAAGATAACTTCTTGAGTATATTCGTCAAAAGGTTTACCCGTGACTATTTCAATAATGTAAGCCGCTAAAGCTGACCCAATATTACTATAACTATACGTGCTTCCGGTTGCATACTCACCAAAATTGGTAGATCGGTAAAGGGAACCTGATGGCGTGAGATAGGCCTGTATAAATTCTTCAAGGGAGAGCACTTTTCCGTCAGTTTTTACCCCTAACTCACTTTGCAAACGTTGTGCCATAGGCGAGCTGAGATCTTCACTGGCTAAGATGCTATAGTTACTGAAATAGGTGCCTTCATCATCTATGATACCTGAGGTATGCGTAATTAGGTGCTTTACTTGAATAGGGGTTTCAGGCGAGTGAGGATTCGTAACGGTAAATGGCAATACATCATTGATATCAGTCTCTAGGGTGATTTTTCCTTGTTCAACGACATTCATGAGGGCTACTCCGATGAAGAGCTTACTAATAGAAGCAATATTCATAGCCGTTTGATTGGTTAAATCTACACCTTGGTCTACATCAGCTTGCCCGTAGCTTTTCTGGAAAGCAATCTCACCTTGTTTGACTACACTAACCGAAAATCCGGCAAAGTTAGACTGCTCGTAAATATCTTTTAATCGAGTATCTAATGCTTCCGGTGTGGGCACTGGGGCTAAGTCTTCTTCTTTTTGACAACGACTGAAAGATACTAGGAGTAAAACACCCAATAATGCAAATAAAGAGAAACGAAATTTAATCATTCTTTTGAGATTTATTGTGTAATAATAATCCCAAAAGTAGGGTGGCTACCTTTCTTCTTCTTGGAAAATATTGCAACTACGCTGATAGCTGCTCGGAGTGGTGCCCAAGTAACGCCGAAAGTAATTGGTAAAGTTACTTTGGTCATAGAAACCGGTATCCAAAGCAGTATCAACGATAGGCATTTCTGTTTGAAGCATTTTCTTTCCGCGTAATACCCGTTGCAATATGATAAACTGAAAAGGAGTCAGTCCAACATACTTCTTAAAGTTTCGGATAAACTGATATTTGTCTTGACCAGCTAGCTTAGCGAGCGTAATTAGTTGTATTTTCTGATCAATAAAGTTTGTAATGTGCAATTTTACGTCTTCGATCCAGGCAGGCACCTCCGACAGGTCATTTCTTGATTGGCGAAACGTGCCTAAATTAGCTAAAAACCGAAACAGGCTCTGCTCAAAGAGACTATCTTTTGTACTTATTGCATAATTGGAAAACTGTTTCAACAACCGTCTAAATTGCTGAACTGTGGCTGGGTTATCAATTATTTTGGAAAATTGTAAGTCAGATAGGGCAAATCCTTGGTGCGCTAGCATATCAGGGCTTACGTAAAGCGTTTTAAGCGAATAGTAGCCATCTAGTAGAGTTTTGTTCTGATGAACCTCAAGCGGATGGGAAATTAGTAGTGAGTTTTGAGTAGCAATGGTATCATTTTCAATGAAAGTGCCTTGCTCTATTAGCGAAATGCAGAACGTCTCATGAAAGTGAGCCGGAAAAGTTGCGGTAGCCTGTTCAGCTTGGAGTACTTCTAAAGTGTCGAGATTTTTAGTTCGTAAAAAATTAAACATCAACAGGTAAACGTAGCGTCTTATCTTTAGTTGCTTAATTCTCTGTTTCGGCTCAGCGGAGAGATTTGAGGCTTCAGTAATTACATATTTATGGCAGGAGAAAGGTCAAGGACTATAATTGGGAGCTCCTCGAGTGATAGTGACATCGTGGGGGTGGCTTTCTCGTACTCCGGCTGCCGTTATTTTCACAAATCTAGCTTGCTGTAAAGCGGAAATATCGGCTGCCCCACAGTAGCCCATACCGGAGCGTAATCCGCCCTCCATTTGGTAGAGTACCTCTTCTACTAACCCTTTGTAGGGAACCCGGCCAACAATCCCTTCCGGAACTAGTTTCTTAACATCATCTTCCGCATCTTGGAAGTAGCGATCTTTTGAACCTTCCTCCATTGCTTCAATTGAACCCATTCCGCGGTATGATTTGAACTTACGTCCTTCGTAGAGAATTACTTCACGTGGAGCTTCGTCAGTACCGGCTAATAATGAGCCAATCATTACGCAGTTAGCCCCCGCTACGATGGCTTTCACTACGTCACCTGAAAAGCGGACCCCCCCGTCGGCAATTACTGGAATACCGGAATCTTTGGCAACTTCTGCAGCTTCGTAGACTGCAGAAAGTTGCGGAACACCGACCCCGGCAATAATACGGGTAGTACAAATACTTCCTGGGCCAACCCCAACTTTTAGCGCATCAGCTCCGGCTTTTATCAGGGCTTTCGCTGCTTCGGCAGTAGCAATATTTCCTACTACTACATCTAGCTCAGGAAACTTACGTTTTACCGCCGTACAGGCATCAATAACTCCTTTGGAGTGACCGTGAGCCGTATCTACGCTGATAATATCGACTCCGGCATTCTTGAGCATTTCCACCCGTTCAGTAATATCGGGGGTGACCCCTACAGCGGCTCCTACCCGCAGACGACCAAATTCATCTTTACAGGCATTAGGCCGATCTTTATTCTTTAGAATATCTTTATACGTGATAAGTCCAGTTAGACGACCGCTATCATCTACAATAGGAAGTTTCTCAATTTTATGTTCTTGAAGAATGTCTTCAGCTTCTTCTAACCCTACGCCTAGCTTGGCAGTCACCAGATTATTTCGGGTCATTACCTCCTGCACTGGTTGCGCAGAGTCTTTAAGAAAGCGTAAATCACGATTCGTAATGATTCCAATAAGTTTATCATCACTATCGACCACCGGAATACCCCCAATCTTGTTTTCCCGCATAATATTACGCGCATCAGCTACAGTCGCGCCTTTATTCAGCGTGATGGGGTCTAAAATCATTCCGCTTTGCGAACGCTTTACTTTACGAACCTGATGAGCCTGCGACTCAATTGACATGTTTTTATGGATAAATCCTAAGCCACCGGCCAATGCTACAGCAATAGCTAAGTCACTTTCAGTGACCGTATCCATCGCTGCCGAAACCAGTGGAATATTCAGCCGGATTTTGCGAGTTAGAAAAGTGGAGGTATCAGTTTCGCGGGGAAGAATTTCAGAATAAGCAGGTACAAGAAGCACATCATCGTAAGTGAGCGCCTCGTATAGGAATTTATCGGAAGGGTTATTCATGGCAAATAATCTAGCGTTATTTGCCAGTCAAAGATACTGAGCAATACTGAAAAGAAAAAACAGCCTTGGTAATTTAAGTTGTTAATGGTAGATCATAAACTAATGACAAACACTGAACTGTCTCTCTATTTTATCGCGCTATTGCCTCCTGAGCCATTCCGGCAATTTGCTTGGAAGTGGAAAGAATATTTCCGTGATCAGTACAAAAGTAAAGCCTCACTAAATTCTCCCCCGCACATTACTTTGCACATGCCCTTTAAACTAAAACCGAAGCGGGAAGCAGAATTGATCACTTCACTTCAGCGAGTAGCTGATAACTTTAACCCACTTATGGTTGAGTTAGAAGGTTTTGGCGCATTTCCTCCTCGAGTTATTTTTATTGATGTGGAAAAGAGTAGTGAATTAGATGAGCTTCAACAAGCGATTAAGCGACAGATGAAACTTGACTTTCAAGTGTTTAACGCTAACTATCAAGATAAGCCTTTTCATCCGCATATGACGCTGGCCTTCCGCGATTTGAGAAAAGCCCAGTTTCAGCAAGCCTGGGAAGAGTTTCAGTACAAAGAAGTCCACTATACTTGGGAATCTACTCAGTTTACACTGCTAAAGCATAATGGTCACCATTGGGATATTTTTCAGGAAATTTCCCTTACTCATTCTTTATAATCCGCTGGTACCGATGCCACTTTTATGGCTACCAAACACCTGACGAATGATAGATTGACTGTAGGAATACGGATCGCGCCGAATTTTCTTTTCTTCAATAGAAACCAATGTAAACAAGCCTTCCAATGCTTTGTCAGTGGCATAATCTTCTAATTCGGGTAGCTCCCGTACATTTACATTAATATCGCTGGCTAGTGGGGTTCGGTTATACGTGCTGATAGCATCTTTCAGGCCGTCGTAGTACTTAGTAGCCTTTACTTGGTCTAATGCTTTTTTAATGATTGGTCGGAATGCCTGCTCCAGATTAACCGAAGTGGTACGCCTTAAATAACCAGTCGCCGCCGTACTGTCGCCTCGCAAAATATTAGCTGCATCGTTGATCGTCATAGAAGTAATCGCTTTCACAAAAATAGGAGCAGCTTCTTTGGCCGCCTGCTCAGCCCCTCGGTTCATTGCCTCCACAAAGTCATCGACTACTTTATTACCTACCAACGGAATTTTTCGGACGTTTCGCTCAACTTTTCTCAATTCTGGGGGCATCAGTATTCGGATGTCGGTTATGGGATTGTTTAGGTAACCATTTTGTTGAGAGGCATTATTACCGGCAAAGCGAGCTCCGGTTTTTAAGGCTTCCTTTAGTCCCGCTGTAATTTGGCTAGTAGTTAACCCGCCAGCTCCGGTATTCATATCGCTCAAAACTTGGTTTAGGGTGTCGCAAGCCATGGTGGCGACTAGTCCTAACAGCAATAGCGTAGTTTTTACGTTGATTCTCATGGGTTTGTGGTCTTAAATGTATGGATGATAATGTGTTTTAATTCATCTTTTTGCAAAATGCCTATAGACTAAAAGAACAAAACTCTCGTACATGTTATTTATTCTACGATTAATTTAGTGATTCAAATATTATTCCACTACTACTATGAAAGCAGTTTGGGCCGAAGTAATTACCATTGGAGATGAGATTCTGTACGGACAGACCTTAGATACCAATACCTACTGGATGGGAAAAGAACTTAACATAATCGGGGTTAAAATTATTCGGAAAGTAGCAGTCGGAGACCAGCGTGAAGAAATTATTAAAGCCTTGGACGAGGCTTCGCAGCGAGCCGATATTATATTGATTACCGGGGGGCTAGGTCCAACTAAGGATGATATTACTAAGAAAACCCTAGCCGACTACTTCAACACTTCTTTAGTAGAAGATGAAGAAGTATTAGAACACATTCAGTCATTATTCTCTAAGCGCAATTTATCTATGAATGCGCTGAACAACGCGCAGGCACTAGTGCCCCAAGGTTGTACGGTGATTACTAATACTATGGGAACTGCCCCTGGTATGTGGTTTGAGCGAGATGATAAGGTATATGTCTCTATGCCCGGGGTTCCCTACGAGATGGAAACTATGATGGAGCGAAGCATCTTGCCCAAACTAAAATCAACCTTCGCCTTGCCAGTAATTTACCATCAAATGATTCAAACGGTAGGGATTGGAGAATCGTGGTTGGCCGAACAAATTGAGTCTTGGGAGGATAATTTGCCACCGCATATTCGCTTGGCTTATCTTCCTAGCTACGGTCGAGTAAAATTACGGTTAACAGCCGTTGGAACCAATCGACTAGAGCTAGAAGACGACGTAGCGGAGCAGGTGCAAAAAGTGGTTCCTAAAATTGAGAAATACGTTTTTGGCTATGGTGATCTAACGTTGGAAGAGGCAGTCGGGGCAATTCTAACTAAAGCAGGAAAAACGCTGGCTGTAGCCGAAAGCTGTACCGGTGGTTTTCTGGCGCATACGATTACCAGTATTCCGGGTAGTTCTCGCTATTTTCAAGGAGGAGTAGTTGCCTACAGCAACAATTTGAAAATGAATTTGCTAGATGTGTCGGAGGAAACTTTACACCAGCACGGTGCGGTGAGTGAAGAAACAGTGCGAGCAATGGCTGAAGGAGCCAAGAAAAATTTGCTAGCTGATTTTAGTATCGCTACCAGTGGTATTGCTGGGCCAGATGGTGGTACTCCCGAAAAACCGGTTGGAACCATCTGGATTGCAGTAGCGAGTCCGCAGGAAACAATCGCTAAAAAAATAAGTCTCTCTAAAGACCGTTTAGTGAATATCCGGCGGAGTACGGTAATAGCCTTGAATATGCTTCGTACGGCAGCTCAAACTGCCCTTGCGAACCCTAGCTAATATTGTAACTTTGTCCACTATTGGTAGTGGTATCTCAGACCTGTTTAGCATCAGTTTCATATGTAAAAAGCTAATAGTCAACAATTAACTCCACTTTCAATTGTCAATTATGAACTATCACTTGTACGTATGGCAACGGTAGAAATGGTGTTACCCGCAATGGGTGAAAGTATTATGGAAGCTACTGTGCTACAGTGGTTGAAGAAAGAAGGAGATACGATTAATGAAGACGAATCTATTCTAGAGGTAGCTACTGATAAGGTAGATACCGAGGTCCCCGCTACTCACGGTGGCGTCCTTCAGAAAATTCTTATTCAGGAAGGAGATGTAGCCCAGGTAGGAAAACCCATCGCCATTATTGAACAAGTAGGTGGCGAAGCTGAAAAAGACGATTCAGCAGTTATTGTAGCCGAGGAAGAAGAAGCTATCGTGGCTCAAGAACTGACTCAGACAGTAGTGAAAAGCAGTCGAGTCACTCCCAAAACCGAAACTACTCGTTTTTACTCACCCTTAGTAAAAAATATTGCTCGGGAGGAAGGTATTTCAGTAGCTGAGTTAGAGCAGATTGAAGGTAGCGGTAAAGCGGGTAGGGTCACCAAGAAAGATATTCTGAGCTACATAAAGCATAAGCAGTCAGGCAACGGACATTCTACTCCAAACACTGCCGATCAGACTGGGCAGATGCCCCCAGTTCCTGTAACTGCTCAGCAAGGGGACGAGGTGATTGCTATGGATCGAATGCGTAAAATGATTGCCGGTCGCATGTTGGATTCCCAGCGTATCTCGGCACACGTAACTTCTTTTGTGGAAGCAGACGTGACGAACATAGTGCTCTGGCGCAACAAAATGAAGCAAGATTTCGAGAAGCGGGAAGTGGAAAAGCTAACATTTACGCCAATTTTTGTAGAAGCAGTTGCCAAAGCACTAAAAGATTATCCCATGATTAATATTTCGGTGGATGGTGATAATATCATTAAACGAAGAGATATTAATGTAGGAGTGGCGGTGGCTCTATCTAACGGTAATCTGATTGTGCCAGTCATTAAAAACGCCGACCAGTTAAGCTTACTAGGGCTAACTAAGCAGGTAAATAGCTTAGCTACAAAGGCCCGAAATAATCAGCTCAGTGCCGATAATCTTTCTAACGGTACGTATACTTTATCGAACATTGGTTCTTTCGGAAATACGTTGGGTACTCCAATTATTATGCAACCGCAGGTAGCTATTTTAGCAGTGGGTGCTATTATTAAGAAACCTAGCGTTATTGAAACACCTTCGGGAGATGCTATTGCAATTCGCCATAGAATGTATCTTTCCCACTCTTACGATCATCGGGTAGTAGATGGTGCTCTGGGGGGATTATTTGTTAGACGAGTGGCTGATTATCTGGAGCAGTTTGATCTGAACCGCGTAATTTGAAAGAAAGGCGGTGCAGGGTAAAAGGTAAAGGGTAGAAGATAATATGGCTGACTTTTAAATTTGCACCGTTCTACGGCGGCTCTTCAACCCTTTACCGTTTACCTTTGAAATGAGAAAGACTTCAGCATGAGATAATGCGTGAAGCAATGTCCCTGCCGAAGCCTTAACTCAAACCACAAAGTAAAATCTAACCCGTATCTTTTCCGCCTACTAGCTAGTAAGTTTTTGCGGCTAAGCCTGCCAAAGCACCGGCTACTTTAAATCCGGAGTCAGTAGCTGCTTTCTGATTTAATTCAAATCCCAATTTTGATTCTTTAGTAGCTATAAAATTAATATGCGACCCCTTTGACTGAATATCTTCAAGTTCGGTGATAACTAAGGTGCCATTAGCTTGTAAAGCCTGAATATCTTCCGGTTTTATACGAACGCCTTTAGTGATAAATACTATACTACTATTTTTGGCTTCACTAGCATCTTTGCACTTGCGTACTACGAAATTCTGACCTTTAATGGTTTTTTTCTTAGTTGATATATCTACCATTTCACGATACGCTTCTCCTTCGCCTAATACACTCACGGTAAAATCTGCATTTGCATTATTTGCGGGCCACTCTATATATCGACTAAAGTTATATATTAAGATAGTATGGTACTTATACTGCTGGGCTTGTACCGATCCCGATGTAAAGTAGACTAAACAAAGTATTCCCACAAATGCTTTCATAATGTAGACTGTTGATTGACTGAAATAACTTTTTCTGCGTGTTACAAATATCATATATAAATTAGAAAAATTATATATTATATTGAAAAATTCATTACTTGTGTATTCTGGAAGGAACTTGTGCGAAAATTAGTGATGATTGTTATTAGAAGGACGTTTAGTTTTTATAGTAGCTGTTTAATCGTGTATAAGTGTATTTACTTAGGCTGTGAGGGTTCAAAAAGTGTTATCATTGTTTGAGATAATGCTTTTAAAGCCTGATTTTTTACTTTCTAAATAAGAATTTAAGAAGTCTGTTCTTAAACAGAATTATCCGAAATACTTCGTTGTTGAATCAATATATGATGAATAACTAGGTCTATGTTACTTGATATTGCGCTGTTTGGATTAGCTTTTCTTTTGGCAATACCAGCCATTACTGGCTATTTTGCTTATAGCCACGGCCGTTCATTCTGGCTATGGTTTACTTTGGGTTGTGTCCTTCCGTTTATTTCTAATATTATTTTAGCCATATTATGCTGGAAAGTAGCTCGGAAAGAGGAGCGCCGGCGGGTGGGCACCCTCACCCGTTTTGAGGATGGTTACATGGGATTAGAAATAACAAAGGTGGTAAAAGCTCAACCCAGACACCAAGATAACCCATCTTAGTTTTGTCTTATCTCAGAAAGTCATAATTTCATGAATTCAAATTTATCTACCAATTCATGAGATACGTATCCTCTAGTCTACTACTCTTTCCTCTTTTTACCCTTATTGCCTGTACCACCTCCGATTATATTGAAAGTACCACATCTACGTATTTACCAAGCCAAACAATATCACTAACAGAATTAACTGCTTTTGAAGAGCTATCGGCAAATTGGAGCTTGGCTAGTAAGGTATACGCCAATCGGAACGAAAAGAATGCTTTGGAAATAGAGCCGGGAACGGGCATACTAGCTAACCAGCCTCAGGAAGAGGCTCGTGGTAATTTGTTCACCACTTTTGAACACGGCGACTTGGATTTGGAGTTGGAGTTTATGATGCCTGAATCTTCTAACTCGGGGGTATACCTCCAGAGTAGGTATGAAGTACAATTATTCGATAGTTGGGGAAAAGATAGTGTCCGCTTTTCTGACTGCGGAGGTATTTACCAACGTTGGAATAATAATCAGGGCTTCGATGGACATGCACCTCGCACTAATGCCAGTTATGCTCCGGGATTATGGCAGCATCTTTCCATCAAGTTTGAAGCACCTCGGTTCGATTCTTCAGGAAAAAAGGTGCAAGATGCCATATTTCGGGAAGTCAAGCTGAATGGAGTGGTTGTTCACGAAAATGTAACCGTGAGTGGCCCTACTCGGGCGGCTGCCTTTGATGATGAACAACCTACTGCCCCTCTAATGCTCCAAGGCGACCATGGTCCAGTTGCTTTTCGTAATATTCACTATAAGAGCTACGGGTTTGAAAAGGTTGAACTAAGCAATATTAGTTACGAGTACTACGAAGGAAAATTTTCAACTCCCGATACACTTACTACTCTGAAACCCAAAGACAGTGGCACTACAGATTCTATTAGTTACCAGTTGTCGCCTCAACCTCAAGGTTATGCATTAGTTTTCTCCGGTACACTTAATGCACCCACCAGCGGTGGCTATCTAATGACGCTTAACTCAGCCGGTGCTAGCTGGCTGTGGATTGATGATAAAATGGTGGTAGATCATTCAGAAGGGCAAAATTTAGGATCACCGGGCAATGGGCAAGTTCAACTGGAAAGTGGTGAACACTCATTTAAGTTAATTTTTAACAAACCTGGAAGAGGCTGGCGACGAGGATTGGCTTGGAAATATGAAGGGCCAGAAATCCCAGCAACAGCGCTACAAGCTCCTGGTTCAATACCCAAGCAAAAACCCCCACCGCCTCACGTAGTTGAAGCATCATCTGAACCTGTTCTTCAGCGAGGCTTTTGGTGGGTTGATGAAGAAACTAAAAAAACGCATACTTTAGCGGTTGGTCTGCCATCTCAAGTAAACTACGTATACGACTTACGAAGTGGAGCATTGCTGGCTGGTTGGGGTGGTGACTTTGTGGATGCTACTCAAATGTGGCACAGCCGTGGAGTAGACCAGTCTTTAACCGCCTTAGGAGGAATCATACCTTTTCAGTTACACCCTCCGTTCGCCCAACTTACTTCTGTCCAAGCTAGTTGGCCTGACTCAGTTGATCTAGAGTCGGAGAACTTTCGCTACAAAGGGTATCAGTTGAACGCCGAACGTATTCCGGTGTTTGAGTACGAATTAAGCGGAGGTATATTGTACGATCAAATTGAGCAACAAAAAGAAGGGCGTAGTCTGACTCGAAAAATCAGGACTAATTTTAGCCGGTCAGCTTCCACCTGGTACTGTTTAGTGGCTGAAGGCAGTTCAGTTGAAAAACTACCCGACGGCAGTTATAGTGTAGATGATTATAGATACTACGTGACAATTGATAAATCCGCTAATGCGCCTATTGAGCGTCAACAAAACGGAAAAACCCAGTTATTACTACCCCTCATTGCCCAAAATGGCGAAACCGAAGCATCTTATACCATTATCTGGTAATTATACCGTTATGAAAAACTTTGTCATTCTACTACTACTTATCATTCCTACCTGGTTATTCGCTCAATCAGAAGACGAATATTATCGGATTGAGACCATTCCTATTCCCGATAGTATTGTATTAGAAGTTGGCGGGTTGGCTTTTACTGATGAAGGAAAGTTAGGCGTTTCCACTCGCCGGGGGGAGGTTTGGCTATTGGATCGTCCTACTTCAGCCCGTCCGGTTTTCACGCGCTTTGCTCACGGTCTTCACGAACCATTAGGGCTGGCGTACCGCAATGGTTCATTTTATACTACTCAGCGAGCTGAAGTTACTAAACTTACTGACAATGATAACGACGGGGTAGCCGATCGCTATCGATCCATTTATTCCTGGCCGCTTTCCGGCAATTATCATGAATATTCCTACGGGCCATTGTTCCTACCAAACGGTGATATGCTCGTGACGCTAAATCTGGCTTGGATTGGCTACGGAGAAAGCCCAGTGAAGTGGCGAGGTTGGTTGCTTAAAATTTCCGAAGATGGTAACATGACGCCCATTGCTACGGGACTGCGGTCGCCAGCGGGTTATGGCTTTGATATTGATGGGGAATTATTTTATGGAGAGAATCAAGGCGATTGGATTGGCTCCGGACGTATCACTCATCTGGAGAAAGGGGATTTTGCCGGAAATCCTGCTGGATTAAACTGGAGTCAGGAACCTGATTCGCCGTTGCGACTTAAGCGGACTAATATTCCTGATTCAGTAGGGCTGATGCATGAGTTTGCGAAGAATATTTCCAGCATGAAGCCACCGACGGTTTGGTTTCCGC
>CAKZPJ010000546.1 GCA_937138955.1 uncultured Flammeovirgaceae bacterium
AAATCAAGGCGAAATAAATAGTTAAAAACAACCCGACAATAATGAAACATCTAAAAATCATATTGTTCCTTACCTCATTTAGCTTAGCGCTTTTATTGGCTTCGTGTGAGATGGAGGACATTGGTTTACTCAGAAAATTGGTAGATGATCGCTGGGTTTCACAGAAAACGGGTACCGATAGCCCAATCCGGGATATATCTTTTGTGGACAACCGCCAGGGCTGGGCGTTGGGGTACGAAACAATACTTCGCACGCAAAATGGGGGTGAAACTTGGGAGAAACTTTCCCCTCCGGGATTTGTACCCGGAGGAACTATTTATTTTTCCGATGCCTCTAACGGTTGGGTAAACGCTGTTGACCAAGGCCTACTGAAAACTACCGATGGGGGAAATACCTGGTCAACTATATCGGTCAACAGCTATATCAGACAATTTTTCCCACTAAACGCTCAAATAGCTTGGGCAGTCACGACTGACCAAACCATACTAAAAACCGAAGATGGTGGGGAAACTTGGGACGAATATGAGTTTTTGTACAATGTTGCCGCTATGCAGTTTATTAATGAGCAAGTAGGTTGGGCCGCCGGCTATGGCAACGAAATACTGAAAACAGAAGACGGAGGTAGAACGTGGATAGATCAATCTTTCAAGGGGCAGGGGGGGCAGATAGAAATCAACGATTTCCAGGATGCCTTTTTTCTGGATGAAATTACGGGATGGATTATTGGCAATGGGCCTGGAACCGGAAATCAAATAGGTAGTTATCTGCTCAAAACCACCGACGGAGGACAGACTTGGCACAGCCAGCTATTAGGAAGTAATTCTTATCCACCCTTAGCACAAGATATACACTTTGTAGATAGTCAAACTGGGTATATTGTAGGCAATGAAAATGAGCGGGGAGTTATTCTTAGTACAACGGATGGGGGGCAAACCTGGGCTAAAGAACAGCTCCTCACTAGCAAAGAACTGTGTTGCTTGTACGTTTCAAATGAGCAAGAAATCTGGGTAGCCGGCGATGAAGGAGCTATGTTTTATAGTGAAAAAGAGCAGTAGCACCTAAAAGTAATTTCCACTTTTGCTTGAAAAGCACAAACCATGAAAACGCTAATTCTCACAATTTTAATAACATCCTTCTTCTTCCTACCGAGCAGATTTAATCCGGTTACTGCTCAAGGAGATACTACTGAGGCTCCGTCAGACTTTAGCCGAACTAGTTTTTTTCTAGAATTAGGTGGTAATGCTTTATCGTACTCCTTAAATGTTGATCATTTTGTCAGTAGACAGATTTCTCTCAGAGCTGGTATTTCAGTGAACCCTAGCTTTTTCTCTACGATAGTGGTAGCCCCAATTATGGTTAATTATTTGGCTGGCCAGAACAATCATTTTCTAGAATTAGGAATCGGTGTACTGTTGGGTAGTGCAGTTACATCTACTGAAACTGGGGGAGGAGGTTTATTGCCTGCTATGACTATTGGGTATCGGTGGCAACCAACCTACGGAGGCTTTCTATTTCGAGCTGGCTTCACTCCAATCATTATTCCTTCAGAAGTTAATTTTTTTGAACCCCGGGGCGGAATAAGTGTGGGGTATACCTTTAGATAGACTTTCTATTGTTTAGATAATACGAATAACGTGGAGAACATAACAAAATACATACTCCTTATTTCACTAGCTGCTTTTGGTATTACTGCGGTAACCATTACTTCAAGTTTGGCTCAAGAAATTGCCCGAGAGAACTCTCAAAATACTAAAAGGCATAGTATTTTCTTAGAACTAGCTGGTAACGGGGGTTTCTATTCACTAAACTATTCCTACAATATTACCCAGCGTCTCTCGGCCAGAATAGGAGCCGAAGTATTTCCACCCGCCTGGGTTGAGGAAAGTAAGACTGTGATGGGAATTCCAATTCTGGTAAACTACCAGTTGATCCGCATCAGAAACCACCATATGATTGCTGGAATTGGTACCTTACTCGCTACGAACGGAGTAAGCTCATTGACCGGAGCATTCGCTTACGAACTTCACGTGGATAACCGAGCAATGCTACGGTTGGGCTTCACTCCTCATCTTTTAGAAGGAAATTTTGAACCCTGGGCGGGTCTGGGAGTAGGTTTTATTTTTTAAATATCAGTCAGTAGATCTCTGAAATCCCATTTATTGAAAATTCAGTTTCTAACAGATTTTACAATATGTTGAATAACAATCAAAGCAATCACCTGGTCGGTTTTGCATTTAGGCTTTCAAACACTAACCGATGGATGATTTCGCTACTACTGCTGTCATTTCTTTTTCTGGTTCAATCCTGTGGGCCATATTATTTCCGAGAGCATTTCAGGGATGCCAACGATTTGCTTCAATATACAGGAAACGTACCCACTAAGCTTTATCTTAAGGCTCACCTCCGAGACGGGCAAGTTTATATTCTAACCGATACTTGGGCGATAGATACTGTTCAGCACCAGGTTACCGGACAGGGAAGGCTATACGATGTTAACCGCCGTCTGGTCAATTCCGGCCCGGTAAGTGTCCCAATTGATAGTGTAGTGATTTTTGAGACTAATAAAAGTCTGGATAAAGTCGAAAACGAACCTATTGCCGGGCTCAGTATACTGGCAGGCTTAGACGCAATTTTAGGGGTAATATGTATTACTAACCCCAAAACATGCTTCGGTTCTTGCCCTACCTTTTACATCAACGAAGAAGATAATTTCCACTTTGCCAACGCAGAAGGATTTTCTCAGGCTATATCTCCATCCCTGGAGTATGCCGATATAGATGCTCTTCATTATTCATCAGAAGGGGTAGATAGCTTCTCGATTATTATGAAAAACGAAGCCCTGGAAACTCATTCTGTTAACCAAGTCAAACTTTTGGCGATACCCCGCGCCGAAGATGAGCGGATTTATCATTCTCCCAACGATCTGTTTTACCGTTGTGACCGGGAAGTTCAGTTTGGCCAGGCTACCGCTGAGGAAGGTGATATTACAGGCTTATTAGCAGAAACTGATCGGATTGAAAGGTTTAGCCTGGCTGATGAAACTAACTTAAGCACGAAAGAAGAGATTCATCTTACCTTTGATCCTTCTACCGATGCCGATGCTCTTGGTCTGCTGATCAGTTTTCGGCAAACCCAAATGACCACCTACCTCTTTTATTCCGCCATGGATTATATGGGCGGTAGTGTTTCGGATATGTTTGCCGAGTTAGAAAGAGATAATAATCCCCAAGAATTGCTGGAAAACAGCATAAAGGGAGAGCTTGGGGGAATTGATGTTCATATTTGGAACAAGGATGCCCAACGCTGGGAACTACAGGGTACGCTAAATGAAAGCGGGCCGATTGCCTTCGGACATCAGATCCTACCATTGAGTGCTAAGGTTTCTGGTCGGGAGCTGAAGGTGAAGTTAGTGCTGAATAAAGGGCTGTGGCGTATTGATCGAGTAGCACTGACTGGTATTCGAGAAGTAGTGGAACCTGACATCCTCGAGCCGAGTGAAGCCCTGAATAAAGGCACGATCGACCCCGATGCTCTGAAGCAGATTAGAAATCCCGAAGAATATCTAGTCTCTATGCCAGGCAGTACTTACCGATTTAGCTTCGTTCTACCGGAGAAAGAAAAGAATTACGAATTGTTTCTTCAATCGCAAGGCTACTATTTGGAATGGATGCGGGAAAGTTGGCTTAGGGAAAAAAATTTGCTAAAGCTTAACCAATTGCTAAATCATCCCAGAAGATATCTGAAAGCAGAAACAAAAGCCTATAAGAAGCAGGAAAAGTATATGGAAGAAGCGTTTTGGAATTCTAGAATTGACACCAAATCATTTTCCTATTATGAAAACTAAGTGGGTAATATTAGTACTACTATTGTCCTTTATTGTAAGTGTTTGTGCCCCTCCCCGCTATGTTCCCAAGCCATCGCAGATTGGACTCAACTATCGGGGGGCATATATCATAATTCAGCGTAGCAAATCGGACGGTCGGACCGTTAACGGCGAACTTATTGCGGTAGAGCCTAAAGAAATCATCGTATTGACTGGGAATGAACCGAATAGAAGAGTCGTAGCAATCAGTATAGATCATGTAAAAAAATATAAGCTCAAATACGCTGCGTCAACTAAATTTGATTGGGCAATACCAGTCTTTAGTTTATTCACCATATCGCACGGATGGTACTTGTTTCTTACGATGCCAATAAATATTGCAACTACTTCATTAATCGCCGGAAGCTCTCGTTTTAACTATCGGGAGAAAGATCTGCCGATTGATCGGCTCCACATGTTTGCTCGGTTTCCTCAGGGAATACCGGATGGTGTTGATGTGAACAGCCTTCAATGATTTTATTAGCTTTTGGCTCTAGGCGACAAATTGGGGGGTATTTATGAAATAATAAATGTATTTAATTGAAAATCAGTAGCATACAGGATGATGTCGGTTGCTAATTTACGTCATAAAGATATTTCCTTACTCTTCTCAATCGCCTGAAGTATATCGTTTTGAATATCTTCTAAATGCTCTAAGCCTACCGAAACCCGAATCAGACTGGGAGTGATCCCCACGCGGGCTTGTTCTTCCTCGGATAGTTTGGAATGGGTAGTAGAGGCCGGGTGAGTGCAGATGCTGCGGGAATCACCTAGGTTCGCAGTGAATGATAACATCTCCAGTGCGTCAAGGAATCGTCTTCCCCGGTCAAGTCCTCCTTTCAATTCAAACGTAAGCAGTCCTCCGCCCATCCGCATCTGCCGCTGGGCTAGTTCATACTGTGGGTGCGAACGAAGAAAGGGATATTTTACACTGACTACCTCAATTTGTTCTTCCAGAAACTGAGCTAAACTTAATGCACTCTGACAGTGCCGTTCCATACGTACTGATAGGGTTTCCAGACTTTTGGATAGAATCCAGCCGTGGAAGGGCGACATAGCCGGGCCGGTATGTCGGGCCAGAAAGCGTACCTCATCAATCGCTTCTTTTTTACCTAATACTGCACCACCAATAGCGCGCCCCTGCCCATCAATAAATTTCGTAGCCGAATGGGTCACCAAATCGGCTCCCCAATCAGTCGGGTTCTGCAAGTAAGGGGTGGCAAAGCAATTATCCACATTGAAAAGTAGCCCATGCTGTTTTGCTAACTTTCCCAGTGCTTCCAAATCCAGTAAATCTAACCCCGGATTGGAAGGAGTTTCCACAAAAATCATTTTAGTAGTAGGCTGAATAGCCTCTTCCCACGTACTTAGATCGGCATGAATATCCACGTAGGTATGACTGATATTCCATCTTGGAAGCAAACCCGTCAGAATTTGGTGGGTAGAGCCAAACAGTGAGCGGGAAGCTACTACATGGTCACCGGCTTTAAGGAAAGAGGCAATACTAATGAACATGGCAGCCATTCCCGATGCGGTGGCTATTCCGGCTTCGGTATTTTCCAGCAAGCAGAGCTTCTGGATAAACTCATCATTGTTTGGGTTAGAAAAGCGGGAGTAGATATTTCCGTCTAGTTCGTTGGCGAATAATGCTCGGGCCTGTTCAGCATCGTCGAATACAAAACTGGAGGTAGCAAAAATTGGTACACTGTGTTCCCGGTGCTGGCTACGCTCCGCTTGAGCGCGGATAGCGTTAGTTTCGAAGTGATATTTCTTATCGGGCATTTGATTTCAGGAACTGGGATGAATTTTGAAAGAATAGGTAATCTTGGCGGTTTTTTCTAGAGTTTTAGTCACTGAGCAGTACTGCTCCATCGAGAGATCAATCGCTCGCTTTACTTTGTCTTCGTCTAAATCACCGTATAAATCAAAAGTAACATGAATTTCAGTAAATATAGCAGGCACCTTTCCTTCTTCACGGGTTCCATCTAAGGTAAACTGGATATCTTCCAGGGGTTGTCGTTGTTTTTTAAGAATACTAATAACATCCATCGCGCTACAGCCGCCTAAAGAAGTAAGTAGTACTTGCATAGGTCGCATTGCTAAGTCCTTACCACCTACATCGGGCGAGCCATCCATTTGCAGGGTAAGTCCCGCTTCATTGGTGGCTTCTAAGTAGGTAGCATCATTCAACCGCTTTATTTTAATTTGCATTCGGGTTGGTTATTGGTGAAATTTTTAAAAAATTGATGGTCAAATTAGTAGTAATCACTGCAAAACGAAAATGAATATGAAAGAAATTACCGTAGAAGAACTTAAAGCCATGCAGGAAGCGGGCGAGGAGTTTCAGCTAATTGATGTGAGAGAGCCGCACGAGTACGAAGAGGCTAATCTAGGCGGAGAGCTTATTCCGCTAGGACAGCTACCGGAACACGTAGATGAGGTAAAAAAAGACCAAAAAGTGATTATGCAGTGTCGTAGCGGTAGTCGCAGTGCCAACGCGGTAAAATACCTGGAAGGTAATTATGACTTTAGCAACCTATACAACCTAAAAGGAGGAATATTGGCCTATCAGGCGATGGAGAATCAATAATTTATTTGGGTAAGTTTTTCCGTAAGTCAGGCTCGGTAGTTTGTTCGGTCGACTGACTCAACGGCTTAGGGTCTGTATCCTTATTTACCTGAGACTCGTCTTCTCGTTCTTGAATTACCCGTTCGCGCGTATTAGATAGTAGGTCGCTTAACTTATCAAAGCTTTGAATATACATCAGGCTAATGCCTTGAGTAGTGTTGAAATCCTGATTAAGAGGGTTTGTGAGTGAGTTGAAATTATTGCGGTTGTACATCTTCACTCGGTAGCGACCATCGTCGGTGAGTAGGTATTCCACGCTCACATCGCCAATAACCGTTGCCGCATTGGTATTATTGTTTAAATCAGTAAACCCGCCGTCGCGAGTCACTCGGAGCCGACCATCTAGAAAAGAGTACGAGAGTCGGAGCTGAAAAGTATTAAAGCGATCGTTGTCAAAATTGCCCAGGTCTACATCTATTTCCAAATTTTCATCTACCTGACTCAGCCAATAGCTAAATTGGTTAGAGAGTAGCTCACTTACGCTACTTCCTACTGATCCACCCACATCAAACGAGCCTTGTTCTGAAAACTGGCGCAATACAATAAGGCTAAATACCTGCCGATTAAGCTCCTCCTGATCGTAAGCTACCGTATTCTTCAGGGTTTCTACCGCCGTTCTTAGCCAGAGGTTATTCTGAGGATAGTTAAGGACATTAATATCGAAGTCAATATCGGGCGACATCAAATCTCCGGTAAGTTCTAGCGCCACTTCAGTAGGATAATTGCGGCGTACCTCGTCATTGTCGCGCTGATTGGGGTCCACGACTAGTGGGGCTAAAGAGGCCACTTGGGCGTAAGTGGCTTGAATATCGAGCACTCCTCCGTACGGATCGCCCAACCAGGCAATACTACTACCTGGCTCAATACTAAATTCTTTGTTAATAATATTGTAGAGCGTAAAGTTATACCCGCCTTCCACGAACCGAAGGTCACCAAACATGGTGAAATCTCCCTGGGAGCTGATGAGCATTTGTAGTTGTCCTTGGGCTCTTCCTCGGATAATATCCCCCGTTTTTACATCGAAGATAATCTCACCGTAGGCATCAGGGGTGACCTCAATATCTAAATCCAAGTTTAAGCCGGTTAGGTTCAATTTATCAATTTCATTCTCAGCCGAAAGCACGGAGTCTGTTTTTACAAACCTAATAAAGTCAGACTGCTCTACTCCCTCAATTCCACCTACCGGAATGTAGATTTTAGTTCCTTTTTCAGTCTTGGCTCGAGCAGTAATATCCAGATTATTGATAGATCCTAGTAATGAGACTGTTCCAGTAGCATAGCCTCTCCCGTAGAACATATCATTATCTTGCAGGGTGGTATTCATTACCGCTACGTTACTCAGTGAGCCGTTCAGATCAAGTACAAAGTCGCGAAAGCCATCGTGGAAAATACCGCCGTTAAAAATAGCGGTTTGGCTGCGCTCATCTTTAAGGATCAAGTCATTTACCCCAATAGTATTAGCGTCGAAGAAAACCCCGCCATCGAAGGTATATCGAGTATTTAGATAGTTAATTCGGATATGGCCGTCAGCAAGCGTGCCCTTACCCCGCAAGATAGGATAGTTCAGGCGACCGGTAATGTTAATAGTGCCGTTTATTTTGCCCTTTAACTCCGTGAAAAAGTCATCGACATAAGGTTCAGCCACTGTAATAGAAGCACCTCGAAGAGTTGCCTTCAGATCCAACTGGTCTTCTTTCTGCTTAGGGTCATACGCGCCATTAACGGAAATAACTCGCTGCCCGTCGCGGTTAACCATAACATTTAAATTCAGGTTTTGCCGCTGATTATTCCACTTGGCTAAACCAATAATATTTCCGACCTCAAAAGTATTAATGGAGAAGTCGTTTACTGCAATCTCGCTGTCCAAAATCAAGCTTTGAAGCGTATCTGCTGGATTAGTGAGTACGCCCTTGAGGTCTATAAACCCATTAATTTCTCCTGCGTATTCTTCCTCCAAAAGAGGGTTGAGGTTCGCTACTTGAAAGCGGTTGATATTTACGGTCAACTGCTTATCTGGGCTAGTAGAGATTGTGCCTATTGCTGATATTTCTTGCCGAAGGTCATCAGTACCACTAAATACTTTAAATTGTTCAAAGATTATCTCCTGATTAGAAACTAAGATTTGATTTTGGGGCGAAAATTTCCAACTCTGGTCTAGCACCTGCAAGTTAGAAGGCTGAAAACGGATCAGCGTACTGTCAGTTAAGAACTCTACTTCCCCGAGTAGATTAGCATAATTATTAGTGCCCTGACGGCGGATATAGTGTTGAAAGTCAATGTGTTCACCACTCCATATTGCCTCAATAGATAGGTCTTCCATAGGAGCTTGTAAGTTACTAGTAGCAATATCTTGCCGAGCTGACTCCATGTAAAGCATAGCCAGTACGCTTGTACTATCTACTATTTTCGAGGTGGTGAATTCCACACTATTATCATAGAAATAATGGTCGCGGAATTGTAAAGTATCAAAGGTGGAGTGAACACTAAAAATATTGGTATAGCCGCCGGTAAGCCGCCCATTAGCCTCAAAGTTCTGAGACAGAACGATCTCTGGAGCAAACATTTGTACCAAAGGGTTAGCGTTTTCGAGCTCTATTTGGTAGGCAATCTCATAAGATTGATCTTGATAATGCTGGACTGTCTCTACCTGGCGAGCAGCGTAGTATTCTTCCAGCTCCTCCTTATCATTTTTGAAGATTAGCTGATACTCTTTAGCCAACTTCTGAATATCACTAACCAACGTAGTAAAATTGAAGTTGCCAGTGAGTTCGGCCTTCACGCGCTCGGTTTGTACTTTCACTTGCCGAGAAAGGCTATCAAAGTCTGATTGGAATCGGAGAGAATCAATGAATAACTTACGATCATCGTAGGCAATATAAAGATCATCGAAGGCGGCTCGTCCACTAAGCTCGTCTACTTCCAGTCCTCGGGTATCGGCATCAATCTGAGTACTTAAAAATAGGTATTTATCCGATAGGTTTAGCTCATGAAAGAATGCTGTATCCAGTTCAGCCGCTAGTTTAATACGCTCTTCTCCTTCCCTAAAATCGAGGGTGCCATTGGCAGTAAATCTCAGATTAGGGTCATCGACAGCAAGTTTTCCTTCAAAGAATGAGCGCGCCAACCGAGCATCCGTCGTAATATTTCGGTAGGTATATTGATTAAGGCCAAGGTAGTCGAACTCGGCTTCCAAATTAAAGCGAGCTTCCTCGGCGGTAACCCCCTCTCCTTCAATATACCCCCGAAAGCTGGTTCGCTGGAGCAAATCAGGTTCGTCGGTTAAAGTGCCTAGGTCAAAGTCTTTTAGTGATAGGCTCCCTCAGTATATGGGAGTATTCTCTAGTTTAAGATTAATATCAGATTCTACATTACCTAAGCGAGTTATGAATTGACCGTTGGCTACAAAGTCATCAGGAAAACCTAAAAACTCTGCACTAAAACTAACTGTACCAAATTTTTCTGCGGTGCGGTAGGCTTCCTTATTACTTACATATTGCTTAAGGTCAGTGGCACTTACCCAAGAGTTTTTGAGCTGGAGATCGGTGAAGGCCTCTTTAATTTCAGGTAAGCCATCGAAGCTTACCTTACCGACCAGTTGGCTAGCAGCACCGAACGAGAAAATCATATCGCTCATTGTAAAATCGCTAACCTGCCCATTGAAGCGTCCTGAAATTCGGTAAGAATCATTATACCCCAGTAGAGCAGGGGCGAAGCGAGCTAAATCTTCAGCTTGTAGCTCAGAATCTTTTATGTCGGCTGTTAGGGTTACACTATCGTTAAAATAGCCTAAGCTGGCTTTTGTCCGATAGTTGAAGACTAGTGAGTCGCGCAAGATCGAGTTGCCGGCGTGCAGCTCAAAGTCCCGAAACACCATACTATGGTTGGTGAACCGATAAAACCCGCTGA
>CAKZPJ010000547.1 GCA_937138955.1 uncultured Flammeovirgaceae bacterium
AGCTCGAAACTTAGGGCGGGGTACACCAATTGTAGGGCAGCAATTAGGCCAACGAGCATACCAACGATCCCCCACACCGTCGTAGCAATTAAGAACAGACGAACAATGGTATTGTCGTAGCGGAAAGTTTCAAGCTGTTGAGAAGGTTCTATCGGGGGGCGGTCCGCCGTCGATACAGTAGTTGTAGACATAGGCTATTTCTTTGAGGAAGTAGAAGAGGGGGTTTCTTTTTGATTGGTGGGTGGCGTATCGTCAAATAGCATTCGCACTGAGGGAGTGTAGTCGTCATCGTACTGCCCGCTAGTACTGGCCCACAAAAAAGCTAGTAGGAACACCAAGGCTACGGTTAAACTCACTCCAATCAATAGAATTAATACGCTCATCCAGGTTAGATTTCACCTACAAAGTAAGATTAAGAAAGAGGGGAGAAGAATGATACGGGTCAGCTAAAAAATTGACTTTCGTCAGGTTTTTAGGAAAAGAGATCTGTACATTTATTCCAAGGGTGTATTGCGTAGTTAGATCGAGTTTGGGCAGTATTGCCGCCGTAGATTAGATGTGAGGCGACTTCGGTAGGCGTAATCTTTTGATAAAAATCTAATCCTCTGAAGAAATCAGGGCGAATGGTTTTACCTGACTTTATTTCAGCAATTCTAATATTTTCACCATCTTCAGAAAGGAAGTCTACTTCGTGGCCAGTGTTGTCTCGCCAAAAGTAATTGGTTGGCCGCTGCCCTCGATTGTACTGATACTTTTGCAGTTCAGCAATAATAAGAGACTCAAATAGCTCACCCTTTAGATAGTGACTATTTAATTGATTAGTACTTTTAATTCCTAGTAATGAACAGGCCAAACCAGTATCATAAAAGTATAGTTTCGGAGTTTTGACTACTCGTTTGCCGTAATTACGGTAGTGCGGACGCAGTAGAAACACGATGTAGCTAGCTTCTAATACTGATACCCATGATTTGATTGTTTTAAGGTCAACTCCAGTTGCGTTGGCTAATGATGCCATATTAAGCAACTGCCCGGTGCGTCCGGCACATAATTTTAGAAAAATTTGAAACGTAGTAAGATCCTTTACTTGGATAATCTGCCGGACATCTCGTTCCAAATAGTTTTGGACGTAATCAGGAAGCCAATCTTCAGGGGCTAAATTTTGGTCGTATAAGCGAGGGTAAAAACCTTGATAAAGCCAAGGTAAATAATCATTATTATTATAGCCCTCAGCTTGTAATTCGTTTACCGATAGTGGCAGTAAGTGAAAGATTGCACTGCGTCCGGCTAAACTTTGAGATACCGATTGTACTAAAGAGAAGTTCTGCGATCCGGTCAGTACGAACTGCCCCGGCCGTTTCTCTTCATCCACCATTCCTTGCATATATGAAGTGAGATTAGGCACGTGCTGCACTTCATCAACGATCATCTGGGATGCCGATTGCAAAAAGCCTCGCGGATCACTGGAGGCATATTCTCGGGTATCGGGGTATTCAAGATTGTAATAGCTGTGTTCAGGAAAAATCGCCCGCGCTAAGGTTGTTTTACCGGACTGCCGAGGACCCGTTACGGTAATTACTGGTAGTTTCTTAGCTGCCTTTTGCACAGCTTGCGAGAGCATACGTTGTATCATAAAGCAATGTACATATTTCTTACAAATATGGAGTTGAATTCCATATTTGTAAGTATGTTTTATATTACTCTTTCATTTCCTCCATTAATACGCTCGATATCTAATCAGTGCCAGTCAATCTTACTCTTCCGAGTGGCGGACATAATCCAGTTTTTTCGATTTGTCTTTTCTGAAATCGAATGTACCGTAGAAGAATAAACGGAACGTATGATTGAGATTATACTCAAAGCCAGAGTTACGTTGCTGAAATACCATCATATAGCCAGTATCTAAGCTCCACTGCGGACTTATTCTGTACTTAATACCAACAGTAAGACGGTTTTGGTTAAAAGTGTTGAATACCACTTTTTTACCGAAGTTGAGGTGCATCTCATCGGCAATAAGAAACTGGGTGCGACCGCCTTCCCGGAAGGGAATACTCGCACTAAGGAGCATTCGTACCCGATGTATCCAATAGTGATCGTTCAGTGATTCTCCGTTAACCCGAGTGTTGAAAATGCGTTGCTCGTTACGAAGTCGAAACAAGGTATTCACTCCTGGGTAACGGTGCGAAAAGCTGACCTGCTGATAGATGCGATTTTCGTTAAGATAATTGTCCCAAGGTTCCTCATTCAATGAAGCAAGCCACAAGTGAGCGTAACCACCTGCCACCCGCAAATTCCGCTTAATGGAGTATTGCACTCCTCCTCTTATGAAGTAAAAGCTGGGATCATCTATAAAATTGGTACGTCGAATGTGCGTATCACTAAGTACCCCCCAACGGTTGGTCAGCTGATAAAGGTTATTAACAGATATCCACCCATGGTCGTTTCGA
>CAKZPJ010000548.1 GCA_937138955.1 uncultured Flammeovirgaceae bacterium
CTCAGCAAGCAGGCGCTGATCGTATTGAGCTTTGTGGTTGTCTGGAGGTGGGCGGAGTTACTCCTGACCCTGCCTTGTTTTTACTCGCCCGAGAAAAACTATCGATTCCGATTCATATTTTAATACGTCCTCGGATTGGAAACTTTGTTTATAGTGAGGCAGAACAAGCAGTCATTCTAAAAAGTATTGAGTTTTTTTATCAGCACGGTGCTGACGCAGTAGTAGTTGGAGCACTCAATCAGTATAATGAACTAGATCAGGAATTGTTAGTGCATACGCTGGAAGCAGCTTCGGCTATGTCAGTAACCTTTCATCGTGCATTTGATCTAGTGAGCGATCCAATTAAGGCCTTCACACAACTGGAAGAAATAGGTGTTCCAAGAGTATTAACATCGGGTCAGCAGTCGGTAGTTGTAAACGGAATTCCGTTGCTTGAAACATTGATGAAGCAGTCATCAAAAGTAAAGATTTTGGCCGGGGGAGGAGTTAATAGCCAAAATGTGACGCAACTGTTGGATGCGGGGATTAATGAGATTCATGCATCGGCTCGGCAACCCTCTTCGCAGAATTTCATTGCAGGCAAAATATCGTTGTCAAAATTAGAGCCGGATGAATACCGCTTAGCCGATTCTCAAGAGATTGCTAACTTGCGAAACCAACTTAACAATTACAACTCCTATGTTCAGTAAGATTATTCTGCTTCTATTCTTCTCAGTACTCCTTATGAGTTCTACCGAACCTGCTACAACAGTGAAAATTATCTCTTTTAATATTCGCTATGATAACCCGAAAGACGGGGAGCACCGTTGGGATAATCGAAAAGAGCGGGTGGTTAATCTGCTTAAATTCTATCAAGCTGATGTTTTTGGTTTACAAGAAGCATTACACCATCAGGTTACTTACGTAGAAGAATACTTTCCAAACTTTCGTAGAGTGGGAGTGGGACGAGATAATGGGAAAGAGGCTGGAGAGTTTTCTCCTATCTTTTACAATGGAGATTTATACGAAAGTAAGGCGGAGGGTACTTTTTGGTTATCAACTACTCCCGATAAACCTAGTAAAGACTGGGATGCTGCCTTACCCCGGATTGCTACTTGGGTTTTTTTACAAAACAAGTCCACTGATAGCAACGTGCTGATATGCAACACGCACTTTGATCATCGGGGGGAAACGGCACGTATAGAAAGTGCTAAACTACTTGTCAGAAAGCTTCCCGAATTGGCTCAAAATGCTCCAGTTATTCTGATGGGTGATTTTAATAGTGATCCTCAGTCTGCTCCTTATCAAGTGTTGAGTGGTAGCGAGAAAATGGAAGATGCTTGGGAACGAAGTGAGATGCTTCCGATAGGTCCCGTAAAAAGCTTTAGCGGTTTTGTAGTTAAGCCAGATTTACCTGGCGACCGGATTGACCATATTTTTGTAAGTCCTTCATTAGAAGTAAGCCGGATGGCAATTATTAGTGAGGAAAGAAACGGTGCTTACCCAAGTGATCATTTCCCAGTTTTTGCTGAAATTATTCAATAAAAAATTTATTATCTACATCATTTACATCCAACAACGCGCATATGAAAACTCTTTTTCCTCTATTAGGAATACTTTTATTCATTAGCTGTACCTCACCTGATTCTACTAAATCTGAGATTGAAGAGCCAGCAGCTAAAAACGAATGGTCGATGATCAATACTGAAAACGAACCTCTAGCCCGTCACGAAAACGCTTTTACTGAACTAAACGGTAAGTTCTATCTGATCGGTGGAAGAACGAACAAACCAATTAATATCTATGATCCGAAAACGAATACATGGTCGGAAGGGGCCACTCCACCACTGGAAATGCATCACTTTCAAGCTCTTCCCTACAAAGACAAAATATATGTGCTAGGAGCCTTTACCGGAGGGTTCCCTCATGAAACTCCTATACCCGACGTGTACGCCTATGTTCCAGCCACTGATCAATGGGAAAAAGTAACTAGTATTCCTGAAGACCGTAGGCGAGGAGCCGCCGGAGTAATGGCTCATCAGGATAAAATCTACGTGTTATGCGGAATCCAGGATGGGCACTACGATGGCCATGTAGCTTGGTTTGATGAATTTGATCCGGCTACCAATGAATGGAAAAAATTACCAGACGCCCCGCGGTCGCGTGACCATTTCCAAGCGGCGATGATTAGAACGAAGCTTTATGCTGCGGGTGGGCGGAATACATCAGCCAAAACTGAACAGACTATGGAGCTAACCATTCCTGAAGTGGATGTATTTGATTTTTCTACTAACGAATGGGTTACGTTGGAAAAGCTTCTGCCGACTGAGAGGGCCGGTACCACATCAGTAATTGCTGACAATAAGCTGATTGTTATTGGTGGTGAAAGTGGATCTCAAGTACCAGGTCACGATGAAGTGGAAGTTTGGAATACTGAATCTAAAACCTGGGAAACATGGCCTTCTCTTAAGCAGGGGAGGCACGGTACTCAGGCTGCTATATACGAAGAAGGAATTTACATTGCCGCTGGAAGTGGAAATCGAGGAGGAGGTCCTGAACTTACAAATATGGAGAAATTAGTCCTTCAGTAAGATTAATAGGATTTACTACTGGATTGGTGCGGTTTTTGTAAAAAAAATAGGTAGACATAGTTGCTACCTATTTTCCCGTAATGAAGAAGTAAACAGTGGGAAGTAAAAAATGCAATCTATTGAATTTGAGTTAATCTACCCACTTTTTTGAATGAAAATCGGCAAATATGTTTAACTAGGTAGATTAACGCTGAATTTTTCAAATGGATATTGTTTTCGTTCTATTAAAAAAGGAGCTCTAGCGGCTCCTTTTGTGTTAAATAGCTAAAAAAAATCAATCCAGCCAGCGCATTAGGCAGCAGTAAGCTGTTTAAATTTGGACTTTTCGAAACGCTTCTGAGCATAGTCTCGATCGATAGTGAATGCCTTAATTTCAGTCTGAGACGGCAACTCGTACATGGCATCGGTAATAATCGCTTCGCAGATAGAACGTAACCCTCGAGCTCCCAGTTTATACTCAACGGCTTTATCTACAATGTAGTCCAATGCTGAATCATCAAAAGTAATTTCGATACCCTCCATCTGAAAGAGTTTATGATACTGCTTGGTTAAAGCATTTCTAGGAGTGGTTAAGATCATTTTCAGGGTTTCGGGACTCAGCGGATCAAGGTGAGTAAGTACTGGCAACCGACCAATTAATTCAGGAATCAAGCCATAATGCTTTAAATCCTGAGCCGTAACGTACTGTAGTAAATTATCTTTGTCAATCCGAAAGTCAGAGCGATTGGCTTTTGCTCCGGTAAAGCCCAAGGGTTGGGTATTGAGTCTATTAGCAATTAGGCGAGAGATTCCATCGAAGGCACCACCGCATACAAATAAAATATGTTCGGTATTAATAGCAATCATCTTTTGGTCAGGATGCTTCCGCCCACCTTGCGGGGGTACGTTCACGCTAGTGCCTTCCAAAAGCTTTAGCAGCGCCTGCTGTACTCCTTCACCACTCACATCCCGAGTAATAGAAGGGTTGTCTGATTTACGAGCAATTTTATCTAGCTCATCAATATAAACAATGCCCCGTTCAGCCGCTTCAACTTCATAATCAGCCGCTTGTAGCAGGCGAGTCAGTATGCTTTCTACATCTTCACCTACGTACCCCGCTTCGGTAAGAACTGTAGCATCAGCAATGCAAAAAGGAACCTGAAGTATTTTGGCTAATGTGCGAGCTAGATACGTTTTTCCGGTACCCGTTTCGCCCACCATTACAATGTTTGATTTCTCAATAGAAATCTCTTCATCATCATCTCGCTGCATTAATCGCTTGTAGTGGTTATACACCGCTACCGACATTACTTTTTTAGCATCATCCTGACCGACTACATATTCGTCTAGATGCTTCTTGATCTCTTTAGGTTTAATGAGCGAAAATTCGGGATTAGCCGTTTTTCCCTTAATCTTTAGCTCTTCTTCTAAAATTTGCTGAGCTTGGTTAATGCAGAAATTACAGATATGAGCATTGATCCCAGAGATCATTAGATCAACATCTTTTTTAGTCCGTCCGCAAAAGGAACAGGTAATTTGCTGGGGCATAATCTCGGCGATTGTTGTTCGGTAAAAGCAGTGAACGAGAGAACGTTCTCCCGTTCACTAAAATGGCAAGTTAATAAAATTTACGATTCGTTTTGAACCTTTGAAGTAACACCTCGGTCAAGTACCTCATCAATTAGTCCGTACTCTTTAGCTTCAGTAGGTCGCATCCAATAGTCACGGTCGGAATCTTGCTCAATTTTCTCAAATGTTTGTCCACTATGATCGGCCAAAATTTTGTATAAATCTTGTCGAAGTTCTAAGGTTTGTTTGAGCGTAATCTCCATATCTTTTGACTGTCCCTGCATTCCACCACTGGGTTGGTGAATCATAATGCGGGCGTGGGGTAAGGCCGCTCGCTTGTCTTTAGCTCCTCCGGCTAAAAGCACGGCTCCCATTGAAGCGGCTAATCCAGTGCAAATAGTTGCTACATCGGGAGTAACGAACTGCATGGTATCATACATGCCTAGTCCGGCGTATACTGAACCACCCGGGCTGTTGATGTATAAAGAAATATCTTTTTTCGGATCTACTGATTGTAAAAATAGAAGCTGAGCAGTAATGATATTAGCAATCCCTTCTTCTACCTGCATACCCAGAAAGATAATTCGGTCCATAATCAGGCGAGAGAACACGTCAATCTCCCGGAAGTTGGTAGGGCGCTCCTCAATAACCGCCCGAGTCATACTTTCTACCCGATCAACGTAGCTATCAAATGTAAGGCCATTAATACCTTGGCCTTTTACGGCAAATTTGCGAAACTCTTCTTTGTTAATCATGAAATAGTGGTTTTTAATGGAATATTTTTCAATAAGACGACTACGCGATGTGCATATTGTAACGTACCGCTGGGTTAGAAGTTATTTAGTCTCTTCGGCAACTTGGTTAAACTCGTCAACTGTCACTTCTTTTTCCTCAATCGTAACTTTCTCCTTTATGTGATCAAAGACCTTCTCAGATTGCACTTGGTTGAATACCTGCATGTAGTTATTACCATTTTCGCCCTTGAGGTAGTTATCTACAATGGGGTCGAAGCGTTCGTCATCGCCAAATTGTGAGCCTTGCATACCAAACTGAGACAGTACCAGTTCTCGGGCTTTAATTTTCACATCCTCATGATTCGCCTGAACTTCTTCATCTTTAGCGATCTTCTCACTCACTAAGCTCCACTTCAAATCTTGAAGATAATCACCAAACTGCTCGTCGATTTGCTCTTCACTTATCTCCTCATCCTGACGTGATAGAATCCATCGTTTAAGAAACCCTTCCGGTAACTGAATATCTGTTTGGTTAATGTAGTGGTTACGAATGCTGCGAGACAGCAAGGCATCACTCTCGCGATCGTAATTCTCCTTAATATTCTCTCGAACCTTATCGCGAAATTCCTCTTCGGTGCTTACGGCATCTTTTCCAAAAATTTGATCAAAAAACTCTTGATTAATTTCAGCCGGAACTGGACGAGTAATCTCTGCTACGGTAAATGTAAAATCACTTTTTACATCAGCTACTTCATCGTGCTGTTTTCCTAATAAAAAGGCAACATCAGTATCTTCGGGAAAAACTGAGCGAATATCGAAGGTCACCGAGTCACCAACTTTTAATCCAGTAAATTGATCCCGCTTTTCTTCGGGAACCATACTCGTATTAATTTCGGTCTCGTGAGTTGTATCCGAATCTAATTGAATGCTGCCTTTGAGTGTATCTTCCGCCTGACTTTCGTCTACCTCCTCATTAGTACTAAATCTATTACGCAGGTTGTCAATTGACTCATCAATCGTCTCATCGGTGAGTCCGATCGTATGTTTAGTTACCGTTACCTGGTCAGATAAATCGTACGCAAAATCGTTGACCAGGCCAAGATCGTAGCTAAAAGAGAACTCACTTTGATTTTCCCAATCAATTTTTTCAGCCTCACTTAGGTCGGGTAGTGGTTCCCCTACTACTTTTAGGTCATTCTCTTGGATATAGCTAGGTACTGATTGAGCCAGTAGTTCATTGATTTCCTCAACTTTAATCGCTTTGCCGTACATCCTCTTAATAACTCCGGCTGGAACTTTACCAGGACGAAAGCCTTTCAGGTTAACTTGCTTACGGTACTGCTTTACTTTTTGCTCAATTTTGGGCTCATAGTCTCCCGGAAAAAGGCGAATGTTAAGCGTAGCTTCGTTATTTTCTTTTTTATCAAGTGTAATATCCAACGCTATAGGATTTTGTATTAAACAAAAACCCTCTTCTCAATAAAGGGCTAATGAGAAGAGGGCTGCAGAAAGATGTGCGGATGGAGGGACTCGAACCCCCATGCCTCGCGGCGCTAGATCCT
>CAKZPJ010000549.1 GCA_937138955.1 uncultured Flammeovirgaceae bacterium
TAAGTGGGGAAGAACCGACGTTAGAACTCTATAATCTATCTAAAGATTTATCAGAAACTACGAATGTGGCTGCTATTAACCCGGATATTGTACAGAAAGCACAATCTGTTGTCAACCAGGAACATACTGAGCCTGCGCTAGAGAATTTTATTATTCCTAACTTAGAAGCTGGATTAGAACTAAAAAATTAACAAGTAATATGAGTGATATTTCGTTGCTGATACTCGCTGCCGGACTAGGAAGTCGCTACGGCAGCCTTAAACAAATGGATCAGTTCGGCCCTTCTGGTGAGTCTATTATTGACTATTCGGTATACGATGCTATACAAGCCGGTTTTACCAAAGTAGTGTTTGTCATACGTAACTCAATGGAACAGCAATTTGAGGAGGTATTTATGAACCGGTTTCCATCCGATGTTGAAGTGAAATATGTCTTCCAGGAACTTGATCATTTGCCTACTGGTTACACTGTCTTGCCAGATCGAGAGAAACCTTGGGGAACCGGACACGCGGTCTGGACAGCAGCGGATCAGATTAATGAGCCTTTCGCGGTAATCAATGCTGATGATTTTTACGGTAGAGAATCACTACGCCGAATGGCTGAATTTCTGAAGAACCCACCCGAAAATAGTCACTGCTTATTGGGTTATAAACTAAAGAATACGCTTTCAGACTATGGCTACGTTTCTCGTGGTATCTGCGAAGTGCAAGGCGATTCTTTACAAAGCATCACCGAACGTACCCACATTGAACGCAAAGGTGACGGTCAGATCATCTACCAAACTGACGAAGGAAAAGAAGTGCCCTTGAGTGGTGAAGAAACCGCTTCTATGAATCTGATGGGATTCACCCCTGATGTATTCTCGGTATTTGAACGATGCTTTGTTGATTTTTTGCAGGAAAATGTACAGCACCCTAAGAAGGAGTTTTATCTACCTTCCGTCATGAATGAAGTCATTACGAGTAATCTAGCCAAAGTGAAGGTGGTGCCGACTCCCGATACTTGGTTCGGGGTCACCTATCCCGACGATAAGAAAGTAGCCCGACAAACGCTAAAGGATTTAGTATCTCAAGGGGTATATCCGTCTAATTTATGGGCGAAGTGAAGTCTGACGCCGATTTCCCGCTAGATAATATCCTTGCGGCTTACTTTTCTGACTCTCATTCAGTTTCTGTTCAGCCATTTGGTTCCGGTCATATCAACGATACTTTTTTAGTATCTCATTCTTCGATCGAGAGGCATTTATTGCAACGGATTAATCATCAGGTATTCAATGATGTGGCCGGGTTGATGGATAATATGGAGCGAGTTACTCAACATGTGCAACAAGCATTAGAAAAGCGTAACGATACTCGCTTTACCACATTACGAATCATTCCCACGCTGGAGGGTAGTCTGTTCCACCTCGATCCGTCGGGCAACTACTGGCGAATGATCACCTTTATTCCTAATAGTATCACCTACGATTTGGTGACTTCGGCGGAGCAAGCTCGTCAGGCGGGATATGCTTTTGGCTACTTTCAGCAACTACTGAGCGATTTAACCGGCAATACGCTGCAAGAAACGATTCCGCAGTTTCACGCAATGGATAATCGCTTCAGAATATTTGATCAAGCTCTGAAAGCAGATGCCGTTCAGCGGGTAGAGCTGGCGAAGAAAGAAATTGCGTTTGCTTTGTCCCGAAGACAAAGTATGATTGAATGGCAGGCGATGGTAAGTCAACCTGAGTTTCCCCGGCGGGTTACTCATAATGACACAAAATTTAATAATGTGTTACTGGATGAGGAAAGTCAACAAGCTATTTGCGTGATTGATCTGGATACCGTAATGCCAGGAGTGATTGGCTATGATTTTGGAGACGCCATCCGAACGATTGCTAACACCGCCCTCGAAGATGAGACGGAACTTGGTAAAGTGGCGGTGAATCTGGAATTTTACGAAGTGTTTGCTCAAGGATTTCTGGGGGAAGTAGGTAGTAAACTAGACCAAATAGAATTAGAATCGCTGCACTTTGCCCCGAACTATATGACCTTTATTATGGGGTTACGAATGCTAACGGACTACATACAAGGAGATATTTACTACAAAACTAGCCATGCTGAACACAATCTACAACGAGCCAAAGCTCAGTTTACTTTGGTAAAGAAATTAGAAGAAGCTAGCAAATCAACCAATCGAATTTTGACTTCAATAGTTGAAAATGAAGATAATTGAAGATGAACGAAATATTGCTTTACGTTCATTCTACAAAAAAAAATTGACATCTTTGCGACAAAAATAAAGCAATGGCCAAAGTTTTAGTAACGGGCGGATTAGGCTACATCGGCTCTCACACCGTAGTAACCCTGCTGCAACAAGATTTTGAGGTAGTCATCGTAGATGATTTGAGTAATTCACAGGCGGATGTGCTCGATCGGATTGAACAAATCACCAAGCAAAGACCTCCGTTCTATCAGCTCAATCTCTGCGACGAAAGTGCAGTAGAAGAGATGTTTGCGCAGGAATCCGGTATTGATTCCATTATTCATTTTGCGGCCAGTAAAGCCGTAGGCGAGTCAGTAGAGAATCCGTTGCTTTATTATAAAAATAACCTGCTATCGCTGATCCACTTACTGGAGCAGATGAATAAGCGTGGTATCACTGATCTAGTATTTTCGTCTTCATGCACCGTCTACGGTCAGCCCGATCAACTGCCCGTAACCGAAGCGTCGCCCATGAAACCGGCGGAATCACCTTACGGCAATACCAAACAAATTGGTGAGCAAATTCTGCGCGATGCTTGCCAGGCAAACCTTTCGCTGCAAATTATTGCCTTACGCTACTTCAATCCTGTAGGAGCCCACGAATCCGCCTTGATTGGCGAATTACCCAACGGAGTACCCAATAACTTGGTGCCTTTTATCACCCAAACGGCAGCAGGCGTGCGACCTCAATTAAGAGTTTTTGGTCAAGACTACGATACTCCTGATGGTACCGCAGTGCGAGATTACATTCATGTAGTGGATTT
>CAKZPJ010000550.1 GCA_937138955.1 uncultured Flammeovirgaceae bacterium
TAGGGGTTCCGGTGGCTTACTTGGGTGACCCATTAGACGTTAATTTGCGTTATGCGGATAATCCTACGAATGCCGAAGGTACAGGTCTTCCTACTTTTGTGGTTGATACCAGTGCGGTGGTCTGGAATGCCCCGAACCTTCCCGGCGATTTTGCAGTAGCTCTTCGGGTAAATGAGTGGCGAGAAATTAACGGAGAGTGGCTGTCGTTGGGCTATGTTACCCGCGATTTTACTATTCAGGTGCTGGACACGATAAATAATATTTCCTTTACGGATATTATCACGGCTACTACCGAAGAAGAACCGAATAAACCGAAGGTGCGCTTATTTCCTAACCCCAATGAAGGGAATTTTACCTTAGAAATTACCGACGACCTTTGGCGAGAAGCAACCGCGACGATGCACAACATTATCGGCCAGGAAATCGACCGCCGTACGGTATGGTTAGGTGAGAATAGTTATAGTATCCCCGAGTGCCAACCAGGTGTCTACGTTTTAACGCTTCAGCGAGGAAGCTTTCAGAATGTAGTGCGCTTTGTAAAACGGTAATTCCTCCGATAGAACTAGAAAAACTCACGAAGAAGATGGGCAATCCGGTGAGATTCGGTATTTTTCCGCATGAAATTTTCTTTTCTCTTCTTTAGCCTCCTACTCAGTTTAACTGACTTGTTTTCTCAGGTTACTTCCGTGCCTCTTACCGCTTATCAATCACATGAGCAGTACCAAGAGGCGAGCATTACACACCGTCGTTTCAAGCATAGTGATCTGGAACCTCTGCTACTAAAGTTGCGCGATAATCCAACATTTACAGTTACTCCACTAGGTAAATCAATTGAAGATCGGACGATCTACGATGTTTCTTTCGGGACTGGGGAGACAACTGTGCTGCTTTGGTCGCAGATGCACGGTGATGAAACTACCGCAACAATGGCCGGGTTGGATTTATTCAACTTCTTCGCTCAAAGCGATGAGCTAGACCCACTGCGGAAGCAGATTTTAGATAAACTGAATATTCACTTTGTACCCATGCTCAATCCTGATGGAGCCGAGCAATTTCAACGACAAAATGCGCTAGACATTGATCTAAACCGGGATGCCCTTCGCTTACAGTCGCCAGAATCTCAAATATTAAAACACCTGCGCGATAGTCTGCAAGCTGATTTTGGTTTTAATCTGCACGACCAAAGTGTTTATTATACTGCCGGAACAAATCCTAAGCCTGCTACCATTTCTTTTCTGGCTCCGGCCTACAATTACGAAAAAGAAGTAAACGAAGTACGCAATCAGGCATTGCAACTCATTGTACTACTCAACGATGCTATCCAATCATTTATTCCCGGTCAGGTGGGTCGCTATAATGATGATTTTGAACCTCGAGCCTTTGGGGATAATATGCAAAAGTGGGGCACTAGCACCGTGCTGATTGAGTCAGGAGGAGATAAGAACGATCCTGAGAAGCAGCAAATCCGAAAGGTCAACTTTGTGCTACTTCTGACAGGGTTACACGCTATCGCCAAAGAGATTTACCGCAAGGCACCAGTAGAGAATTATCTTGATATTCCTGAAAACGAACGCTATCTGTACGATCTAATCATCAGAAATGTGCAGCGGGAGATGAATGGTCAATTGTATACGATCGACGTAGGAATTAACCGCCCCGAAATAGATTGGGATGACTACCGGCAATTTTATCACCTCAGCCGTATTCAGTACATCGGCGATCTTTCTATTTACTACGGCTATCAGGAGTTGGATGGAGATGATTTGCTCATTGTGCCCGGTAAAGTGTATCCTAAAGTGCAACAAGATTTTCAGGCAGTAGCCAAGCTTAAGCCAAAGCGACTTTTAAAGCAAGGTTACACCATAGTGCAGGTAAAAGATATGAAAAGCAACGAACACCTTCGGTCCACTTTGCAGTTTGATGTCATTCCAGAAGGATCAGAATTAGAGCCAGAAATATTATTAGGTAAACGCGCTAACTTTCTTTTGAAGAAGCGAAAAAAACCCAAGTTTGCAGTAGTAAACGGGGTTTTGGTTGAACTATAGCGTTTTTTGTCTAAGAATTTGCTTATATTGCGTTAGTTTTGACTCTAGAAAAGCGGTCTGTAGGCTGATTTAGCATGAATATTACGATAAAAGAAACCAAAGGAATAAAAAAGAAAGACATACTTGCTCTTTACGAAGCGAATGACTGGTCTTCGGCTCAAAAGCCGGATGCCCTTTACAACGCTCTAATGAATTCTAACACACTAATATCAGCTTGGGATGGTAACATGCTAGTTGGTATCGGTAATGCCATTACTGATGGCTATTTAGTAGTCTACTACCCGCATCTGTTAGTGCTACCAGATTATCAGGGTAGGGGAGTAGGTAAAAAGATAATGGAAGTGTTTCGGGAGAGATACGCTAACTTTCACCAACAAATATTAGTAGCCGACGGACAAGCTATTGACTTTTACGAACAATGCGGCTTCCGAACAGCGAGTGAAACTCGGGCTATGTGGGTTTATCAAGGTGGCGAACACTAGTCAATAAAATGGAGCGGAATCGTAGTTCCACCCCATCTTCCTACTTCATTACGCTGGTTGAATACGCTGGTACACATCTACGCCAATACCATTAGGGTCTTTAATGACAAAATGACGATCGCCCCAAACTTCATCTTTAATTTCAGCTACAATGAATACGCCAGCCATCTTCAGCCGGTCGTATTCCCGATGGGCATCATCAGTCTCAAAAGCTAGCCAGCTCCCGCCCCCGAAGGCCGGTTGAAAAAGTGAATTTTGCTGGGGTAATTCCGGTAGCATAAAGCTTAGTTCGTATTCGCCCAATTTTAGCAGAACAAACCAATCATCTTCAAAGACTACTTCAAAACCAAAGTGTTTGGTGTAGAACGTTTTGCTTTCGGCTAATCTAGTGGTGTTAAATCCAGGATACATCATCGTGATACATGGGTTTAGTGAAACAATAGCCCCAATGTCGCTAACCGGAGTGACAGCCCTATGTCAGCAGGGTTCGCTTTTTAATGATTAATGAATGATGAGTAGCTGCACCGCTAGTATTCATCATTAGTCATTACTCATTAATCATCAATATTCGGATAGTGTTGAACCAACTCCTGAACGAGGGTTTGTATTGTATTACGTAGATGGTCAGGGGAAATTATGGTTACTCCATTGCCGTACATCAGTAGCCAGCGGGCGAAATATTCTATTTCAGAAACTAAAAACCAGTTCTCAGCACCATCATCGGTTACTTTTTCTTGCACAAAGCCGTAGCGGTAGCGGTCTTGCTGAATAAACGGAAATACCGAAGCGTTAAAGTGAATTTTTGTCAGCACAGCATCGGTGGTTTGGCTTTGCCGGTTCAAGTATTGTTCTAGACTTAAGCGATCGCGCAAGTGATACCTTTGGCTGGTAACCTCCAATTTACTCATCCGGTCGAGGCGAAAATCACGGTAGTCTTGCCGTAGCTGGCAGTAGGCGATTATATGCCAAGCATCGCCGTAGTATACCATACCAATTGGTTCAATACCTCGGCGGGTAAACTGACCGCTACCGGGCGAAAAATAGTCCATTTCTACTACCAAACGGTTGAGCAGCGCTTGCTGAACTCTTTCTAAATGTAAATCGGTCGGGCTTAACCCGGATTGTGAGTTACGATTGGGTGGATCAAGTACTGTGACTTTGCTTTCTAGGTCATCCAGCATTTCCTGATGCTCCTCTTTCAGTACGGCCTTAATTTTATACAGCGCATCTTGATGCCGCTCTCGAACGGATGCATCGGTAAGTTGACTCACTAATTTTCCAGCTAGAAGCAAGGTTCGAGCTTCTTCGGGGGTAAATTGCACTGGGGGAAGACGATAGCCTTTCGCCAGAAAGTAGCCAACCCCCGCTTCGGCACCAATAGGAACTCCTGCTTCCTCTAGTGCTCGAATATCTCGGTAAACAGTACGCAGACTAATACTAAAACGGTTAGCAATATCTTGTGCCCGCGTAATGCGCTGGCTCTGTAACTGAATAAGAATAGCAGTGAGACGGTCGATGCGGTTCATAAAGGCAGGATAGTATTATAGAATAAAAGTAAAAAAATATGACATATGTACTCTCTGATCTATTATGTATATATAATTAGTGACGGTATTGGTATCTTTAAAGTCTTTACTCAATACAAAAAATAGTCTTAACCAATGCCTGAGAGCCATGAACCTCTTTTTTTTAATGAGGAAATTTCTTTAAATAGGTTCATTCTTGGTGGACTAGCCATTGGTCTCATTTTTCCGATCAGTGCTATCATCATGGATGTTATAATTCATGAACTTCCAGTAACTTTTACTTCAGTCATATATATTTATCAAATCAATCCTATTCATTACATAGTAGGTTTTGCTTCACTAGCTTTATCAATTACCGCCTACATAGTTGGTCTGATAATACAATCTCAAGCGCAGGTAACTAGGCAGAATATTGTAAATAGTAAGAAGAAGCTCCACTATGTGCTGAACCGCGATCCAGATGCTATTTTTTTAGTTCGTACTAGCGACCTCAAGATTGAACAATACAACCATATGGCATTACAATTGTGTGATATTGATTCAAAAGATACGCTGAATTCCTACGCACCTGAATTTTTCACCTCACTAAACGAATCATTATCGGTTTTAGCTCAACTCGTATCAGAAGGGAATACTTTTACTACCGAAGAAGTATTGACTACAGCAAAAGGAAACATGGTTTGGGGTCAAGTATCATTGTATACCTTTTCTCTTCAACAAGAAAATTATCAACTTATTAGGATTGCGGATATTACCCCGATGAAGCAGCGTGAAATAGAACTGAAGATGATTGAGTCTGAACTCAAACAGCATAGCGAAGAAATTCAGTTAGCTAATGAAGAGGCAATAGCAATTAATGAAAATCTGGAGCACATTGTAGAAGAACGAACGAACGCCTTACATGAACGAAATGAACAACTAGCAAAATATGCTTTCCTGAACGCTCATAAAATACGGGGACCACTAGCCCGTATACTTGGTTCTTCTTATGCTCTGAAATATGTTGAAAATGAAGATGAACGTCAGCTATTCATTCATTCGGTGACGAAATCAGCCCAAGAATTAGACACGGTTATTCACAAAATGGCTCAAGTACTCTCTATTGCTGACGATCAGCAAAGAGAGGAGTTTATTGATACTATTGAGGAGAAGACAGCCATTGGTAAAGAATGTGCTGACAGATTTCATTCTAATAGTTGAAGAGCCTGCCCTAACTCTCTTAACTAATTGCTTCTATGAAGTTTACAAATCTCTGAAGTGCTGTGTCTCATCCCCTAGTAAATTTGTAAGCAGTCAATAGCATTCCACTTAACAAAACGAGTGGAAAAATGTGTAGCTGCACAGAACTCGTGAGCATGGATAAATTTTTCATTCTAAGTTTGTTATCTTACAATTTCTTGGAGTAACTCTTCTAACCGATTAATTCGGGCTTGATAGAGATGTTTAATGTAGAAATGAATACCCAACAAACAGCATACGACAAGCAATAGTGTTCCTATCAGGAAAATAGTAAGATGAGATTCAACGAACGTGCTTAATTCTGAGTCGGAATTATACCTCGTGGCTAAATATCCAGCTACGAACCCTACTAGCCCACTAGTCCAGCAGATGATTTTATAGTGGCGAACGTAAGACTTCAGGAAACGTAAGGATTGCTGCAAATACGTTTTCAAATCGTCTTCGTAGTGAATTTCGGTAAACTGTTGTAGTGACTGTCGGTAGAAATAAGTCATATAACCAAAGTAGGCAATTACGGGTATGATTATTATTAAATAATCTGGTAGCCAAATGGCTCCGGCAATCATCGCAAATAGTGCCGGCCAAGTAATCATATATTCATCTTTAATTACCCGACGAAATTTATCTAATTCGTCGGAGGATTGGCGGCTCACAGCAGTTTCCAGTTCAGACTGGCTTACTAACTGTGTTTCATGACCGGAAGCTTTACGCCAGAGTGCCTGTAGTTCGTCCATGAATCAGCTGATTTAATTGTTTTTTAATTCGGTTGATGCGTACACCTACATTACTTTGACTTATCCCCAGAATATCGGCTATCTCGTCGTAGCTTTGTTCTTCTAGGTAAAGCATAATAATCGCACGATCAAATTCTTTTAGTTGCCGGATAGCTGCGTAGAGCTGTTGTATCTGTTCTTCTTCAGTAGTATCGTAAGCAGTATAGGCCCAATGTTGGGTAGCATTCGCGTCAATTGGAGTCGATATTACCTGCCGTTTTCTGCGTTTTAGTTGCGATAGACAAACGTTCAGGGCAACCCGATACACCCAAGTAGATGCTTTGGCATCTCCCCGAAATGAACCAAATGATTTCCATAACTGGAGTACTACCTCCTGAAAATAATCGTTGAAGTCGTTAGGGGTATCAGTATATAATCGGCATACCTTCCGAATTACTGCGGTATTTTCATTCAGGAAGTCCAGAAATTTCTGCGTTTGGGGCATACTTTTTCA
>CAKZPJ010000551.1 GCA_937138955.1 uncultured Flammeovirgaceae bacterium
GCCAAGTATGCCACGAATGAAGCTAGTTATAATGCTCGTAGGAGCCATTAGCTCAACCGTAGTTGGCTTTTCTCAAAACATCTCTGACTCCTGCCAATACCAAGTAGAAGGCCGGGTGCTTGATATTGGTAACCAAGAACCGTTGGCCTTCGCTACAATACAAATAGAGGGCACCACACAGGGAGCCGTTACTAATGAAGCCGGTTACTTTCAAATTACCCAGGTATGCTACCGAGAATTTGATTTAGTTGTCTCTTTCGTAGGATATAAAACGGCGATTCACCACCACGACCCATTTCATAAGAATCCTCAAATTTTTTTAGCTCCCGATAGCCTTACACTTAAAAGTATAGTAGTAGAAGATGAAGCCTTAACTGGTGAGCTTCTTTCTGGCTCAGTCAATGGACTATCCGCTCAGGAGTTAGCTACTCACCAATCGCAGTCATTGGGAGATTTAGCCAGTAGAATTACCGGAGTTTCAGTATTAAAAACTGGACAGAATATTGTGAAACCAATTATTCACGGTCTGCACAGTAATCGCGTGCTCATCGTAAACAACGGAGTTCGCCACGAATTTCAGAACTGGGGAGCAGAACACGGACCTGAAATTGATCCATCTTTAGCACAGAACATCAAAGTGGTTAAAGGAGCTGCCACGGTACGCTACGGTCCTGAAGCCTTAGGAGGCGTATTATTGATTGAGCCACCCAAGCTAGATTTTCTAACTTCTTTGCAAGGTGAAGTCCAGGCGGTAGGTCAATCGAACGGGCGATCAGGCGAAGGCACGGTTCAACTGCAAAAAGGCTTTCATCACGTTGCTCTGATGGGACAGGCTTCAGTAGTCCGTCAGGGTGATTTGCACGCTCCAGACTATCAACTCACCAATACTGGAAAACGGGAGCAAAGTGGAGCTTTTACTACCCGCTTGCACTGGGGGAATACTGATGTAGTGGCTCACTTCAGCCATTTTGATCAAGAACTAGGTATTTTACGCGGAGCAGTAACCGGAAATCTAACCGATTTAGTTAATGCTATTGAACAAACTCCACCGCCACTTACTCAACCTTTTTCCTACGAAATTAACAATCCTCGTCAGCGAGTGCGCCATAATATGGCAAAAGTACGGGGGCAGTGGTTTGGTGAGCAGCAATCCGTTGAAGTTCAGTATGCTTTCCAACATAATCGCCGACAAGAATTTGATGTGCGTCGAGGGACTAATAATCTGCGCCCAGCGATAGATCTAATCCTGACCTCTCATTCGTTAGATGCTGCCTGGGAGCATCCGTCCGTCCATCAATGGGAAGGACGATTAGGAATGCAAGGCTTGGTTCAAGATAATAACAATCTACCCGGCACCAATACTACTCCTTTCATTCCTAACTTTAACGTTAACCGTATCGGTTTATACTTGATTGAGCGACGTCCGTTGGGAGATGATTGGTTAGAAGGTGGCATTCGCTACGATTATCAAAGTTTATCGGTGCGAGGAAGAGAGCAAAACAATGATGTATACCGCAACGAACTCACTTTTCAAAATGTCACTGCCACTTTAGGGTTGGTAAAGAAACTAAGCGACCATGAAACATTTCGTACTAACTTAGGTACTGCTTGGCGACCACCCAACGTATCAGAACTATACAGCTTCGGCCGTCATCAAGCGTCTATTGAGTATGGGCTTTGGCGTCATGCTTTCCAGGAGAACGGTTCTATTAGTACCGACGATATTTTAACCCAAGAAGAACGTCCGGTATTCTCTGAAGTCGGCTTTAAGTGGATTGGCACCTACGAATCAATTCAAGAAAACCGACAAACTGAGATTACGGCTTACGTTAACTACATTCAAAACTATATTTATACCAGACCAGCTGGTATTACCCAAACTATTCGAGGAGCCTTTCCCTTTTTCGTTTACGATCAAGATGATGCTTTACTGATGGGCGTAGATGCTAGTACTACACTAGAACATACCCACCGCCTGTCATCTAAGATTCAGGGAAGTTACTTATGGGCTAAGAACCTTACCAACAACGATTACTTTGTAGGATTACCTCCGGCTAATATACAGTATCAGTTATCTCAAAAGCTAGGTAGATGGGGCATTCTGGACGAATCATTGGGAAGTATTAGTGCAAATTATACTTTTCAGCAGTTTCAAGCTCCCCGAACTATTCCCATCCGAGATATTTTAGAAGCTGAAATAAATGAACAGAATCTATTTGCTGAGAACGATGCTATCTTTGATGTTCTTCCACCTCCCGGCGGGTATTTCTTA
>CAKZPJ010000552.1 GCA_937138955.1 uncultured Flammeovirgaceae bacterium
ATTTCAGGAAAACGGGCCGGATCAAATTCGGACATCAGCCGGTACACTTCATCAAACACTGTCTCCGGATTGGGTTTTGAAAAATAGTCTCCATCCGAACCGTAAGCGGGACGATGCGCCCGACTGCAGACCGTTACTGGTTGCGAATCTAAAAACCGATAAGCTCTTTGCTCTTCCAGTACCTGTTGCATCATGTAAGCAGAAGCTCCTCCCGGAACATCTTCGTCAGCAAAAACAACCCGGTTCGTTTTCTGAATTGACTTAACGATACGATGGTCCAGATCGAAAGGTGACAAAGTTTGTACGTCAACCACCTCACAAGAAATGCCCATTTCGACCAAGTCTTCAGCAGCTTTCATTACTACCCGGCACATTGAACCGTAAGTTACTACTGTGACGTCAGTGCCCTCACGTAGTATTTCTGGTTGTCCCAGAGGAACGGTAAACTCACCTACGTTATCCGGTAGCTTTTCCTTTAAACGGTAGCCGTTCAGGCTTTCAATGATCAGTGCCGGATCATCGGACTGAAGCATGGTATTATAAAAACCAGCCGCCTGCACCATATTACGCGGTACCAATACGTAGATGCCTCGTAGGCTGTGCAGCACCGCTCCAATAGGCGAGCCTGAGTGCCAGATTCCTTCCAGCCGGTGGCCCCGGGTACGAATGATTAACGGAGCGCTTTGTCCGTTCATGGTACGGTAACGAAGCGAAGCCAGATCATCTGTGAGGGTAGCCAGGGCATAATAGATATAATCCAGATACTGAATTTCGACGATAGGTCGTAACCCGCGAAGCGCAGTACCTATCCCCTGGCCGACAATAGATGGTTCTCGGATGCCGGTGTCAGTCACGCGGAGAATACCGTGCTTGTCTTGCAGACCAGCAAATCCCTGGTTTACATCGCCAATAGCTCCTACGTCTTCACCAATAGCAAAAATACGAGGGTCGCGAGACAGTGCTTGGTCAAAGCAAGCGTTTAGTACTTCTCGTCCATCTAGCACCTTACTGTCTTCACTAAATATGGGTTCAACCTTCTCCACTTTTAAAGCCGAGCGTTCTGTATTACTGTATAAATAACTGTTGAATCGCTCTCCATTATCCTTGGAATAATTTCGCAACCAATTCACCAGTCGGTCGCGGGCTTCAATTTCTTCACCGCGAGTTAAACGCAACGTTTTCTTAGCTAACCGAACTACATCTAGCCGAATGGCATTGGGAGCTTTCTCTACCTGACGGATCAACTGCTGAATGGCTGATTGCTGTTTACTGGCTTTGGCTACCAGTGTAGTCAGCTGTTTTACTTGCTTAAGTTCTTCATTCAACTCGGCACGATACGCTTTCCAGGCAGCATCGCGAGCTTGCTTAGCGGTTTTCTTTGCCTCTTCTTCAATTTCATCTAGCCGCTCTTCGGTAGCGAAACCATTGTTAATGATCCAGTCACGCATCTTCAGGTTGCAATCGTACTCCTGCTCCCAAGCTAGGCGCTCCTTCGATTTATAGCGCTCGTGCGAGCCGGAAGTAGAATGGCCCTGAGGCTGAGTTAAATCATCTACATGGATGAGTACCGGAACATGTAGTTTTCGAGCCAGTTGAACTGCGGCCTGATAGGTTTCACATAAAGCTTCGTAGTCCCAGCCCTTCACCCGGATAATTTCTAATCCATCTTTTTCCTCCGTACGCTGAAACCCTTCTAAAGCTTCGGATATGCTGTGTTTCGTAGTATGATATTCGGTAGGTACCGATATACCGTAACCATCGTCCCACACCGAGATAACCAAAGGGATTTGCAGTACTCCGGCTGCGTTCACTGCCTCTAAAAACATTCCTTCCGAAGTAGAAGCGTCGCCAATAGTAGCAAATGTAACTTCACTACCGTTGACCGAAAACTCCTTCATTGCCTTTAAATCCGGATTATGCCGGTACAGTTTGGAAGCATAGGCCAGCCCTACTGAGCGAGGAATTTGACCGGCGGTAGGCGAAAGATCAGATCCGGTATTGTACTGTTCGCGCTGATTGTGGAATTCGCCCGTTTGAGGGTCGATAAGGCGGGTACCAAAGTGGGAGTTCATGGAACGTCCGCCCGAAGAAGGTTCGTGCTCTAAGTTTGCATGAGCGTAAATT
>CAKZPJ010000553.1 GCA_937138955.1 uncultured Flammeovirgaceae bacterium
TGTAGATCGTGGTTTTCCTGAAAGTCATCTTTACGTAATTTACAATGGAACACCCCGAGAGCAGTACGCGAACATTCAGTCGGAACGGGTAGAAGAGCTACGGAAGAAGTACGGCTTACAACCCAACGATACAGTTATTGGCTGCGTGGCTCGAATGAAGGAACAGCCCCAGCTTATTGAATCCCTTCAGTACATTGATGATGACATTAAAGTGGTTTTTGCCGGAATCCCCGCGGGCAGTCTTGATAAATACGTAGCACAATTTAATATCAAAAATCCAATCATATACACTGGCACCTTAGATAGGAAGGACACCTTGCACCTCTATAAACTGCTAAATGTAAATGTGCTGCCCTCCACTATGGATGGGTTTGGGTTGGTGTTGGTGGAGGCAATGGCTTTGGAGGTGCCTGTAGTAGCTACTAACTTCGGCGGTATAAAAAATGTGATTAGTCACGGGGTAGACGGGCTTTTGTTTGAAGATAACAATATTGAAGAGTTGGCTGAACAAATTCGTAAGGCTCTGTTCAACACCTCAGTTCGGGAGAAGCTCATTAAAAACGGCCAAATAACCGCATTAGAGAAGTTCTCTGTTGAGAAGACTGTACAGAATCACGAAGCCTTTTTTCAATCACTTATCGATGCTTAGTTACGTGGGGGGAGATTTGAAGGTTGAAAAATCACAAATTATTTTTTAGTCCACCCCGCCCCGGAATTTATCCGGGGTGTCCGGGGCAGGCTGGTTGCTAGTCCACAGTTCTTTTAGAAATTAGTCATCATTCATTACCTTTCAACTTTCGTCTTCCAATTTTTTATATCCCGGAACAAGTTTTTACATCTCACCCCGCCCCGGAATTTATCCGGGGTGTCCAGGGTCATATTTCATTCTCTATTCAATCACCAGTATCCAAGCTTTCTTGAATTGAGGCTTACTACGAATTTTCTTAATTCTAGTACGGACTTGTTCAGTATCATCTGAGCTCATCAGGTAAGTATAATAGTACTGCTTCTCCGAATTATAGCCAACTTTAGCAGTATAGCGTTGCTGGTTCAGTTTGCTGGCAAGTTTGCTGGCATTAGATTTTTGGGAGAACGTTCCAGCAATAAGATACGACCCTTCCTTCATCTCTAGAGGATGAGTGCTTCTCCTATCGCGTTTAGCTCGGGCAAATCGTGGTTCATTGGGTTGGCTTTCACCTAAAGTAATAGTGCCATCTCCCGATTGCTCGATATCTTCAAAAGTAGCGTTTTCCAGATTTTGTCTATTAGGAGGCGAATTAGGTTCTGAAGATGTTGAGTTAGGCTTCGAGGAAGGTTGTTTACGGTGTGGGGAAGTCTCTGATCTATCGTCTTTTCCTTTCTTTTTCCTTTTCTTTTCTTCCCGTTTTCTGGCCTCAATTACTGCTTCTGGTATGGCATCAGAATCCTCTTGGGTTTTTAATCGAGGTTTTCTCCGCATCATTACTTTTTTCTTACCTAAAATTAAGCCGAGCTGTACTTCATGTGTGCTAAGACTTTGAGAAGCCAGTTCATTGCCTCCAGTGCCGAAGTGGTAACTAAATGAGAAAGACTTAGATTGGAAACCCGCAATGGCGGCAATACCCGCCTGTTGCTGGTATCCGCCCCCAACCCAAAAACTATCTTTAAACCGTAGCAACCCTAAAGCTTCAAATTGGGGATCATACTCGGTAGAGTGATGGTACAACAGGGTAGGTTCAAATGAAAGCTGGTTAGTTGGATTAAGGTTAAAACGGTAGTTGATGCTCGCAATAGCTCGGTTGAATTGCCCTAATCCTCCCGATGGTTCGGTGGAGGTAAAAGAAGGGGGGGCGAATAAGTTGGGAACGGATATGCCAAGATTAAACCCCGATAGATGATACTGTAGTCCAAACCTTCCTTGAAGATAGATGCCTGCTTCTTGTGCTGCCCGAAATAAGGCATCATCACTAGTGTTGAGTCCGGTTAAATCGTAGCTATCTAGCCCGAAGCCAGCAGAAAGGCCAAAACGCACATGGTGTTCTTTTTCTGATGAAAGTGGTATTAAATAAGCCGCTGTAGCCCGAAATACCGAAGAACTGAAAATACCCAGCCGATCATGGGTAAGATCGGCTCCAACCGATAGAGGGTTAGCATTTCCAGTAGGAGAATGAAAACTGAGGTTGGTACTCATAGGGGCGCCTTCCACTCCCAACCACTGCTGCCGATGAGTTAAATATAGAACCGGATGCGAATCGTACCCGGCAAAAGCGGGATTATACAAATAGGGGTTAGTGACATGATGCGTGAAAAATGGCATACGTTGCCCTATCCCGCTAAAACTGAGGGTTAGTAAAAATAGCAAACTGGCAACTAACTTCATACTTTGCAGATCGAGTCATCGATTTATGGCAAAACAAAACTATAAAAGTGGCAGACAATAAAAAGGGAAGAAAAGCTAGTAACTTACCGATGAGGTAAAATTGGGGATATTGTAACTTTTTGGGGAATGTTGGTGTAAAACCAAAGTTTTGTACAACACCGTAGATGATCTTGGCCACTTTTCTGATCGTATAAAAGTTAAAAACTAGAAATCAGGAAAAATTATAGGAGGATTACGGCTATCTTGTTGTAATGAGTTAGGTAATCTGCTAGTTTCGCTACCTAACTTATTGAATCACAACTTTATGGAAGAGGCATCATCATCTGCACTATTCACTAGCGATCCGGTGATTTTCGGTATTCTGATGGTGGTTTTGGCTTTTGTATTTACTACCTCAGCCAGCGAGCAACCTTTCTGGCAGAAGTTCTATACCTACGTACCTTCGGTGCTACTTTGCTACTTTGTACCGGGGATACTTAATTCGCTACACATTATATCCAGCGAGGGTTCTAATTTATATTTCGTAGCCTCCCGTTATCTGCTACCCGCGAGCCTTATCTTATTCACTATTGGGATTGATCTAAAAGCGATTGCTCGCTTGGGTAAAAAGGCGGTTATCATGTTCCTAGCCGGAACGGTGGGCATCGTAATTGGCGGACCGCTCGCTATTTTAATTGTTTCTACATTTTCTCCTGAAACAGTGAGTGGAGCTGGACCCGATGCTGTATGGCGAGGACTAACTACTGTGGCAGGAAGCTGGATTGGTGGTGGAGCGAATCAAGCAGCGATGAAGGAAGTTTTTGAGGTTGGCGATAGCATTTTTCCGGCAGTATTAGCCGTAGATATTATCATTGCGAATATATGGCTGGCGTTTCTTCTCTACGGAAGTGGTCGGGCTGAGCGAATTGACCGATTTTTCCGAGCCGATTCCTCGGCTATCAAAGACGTGCAAAAACGTATCGAAGACTACGCGGCCAGTATCATGCGAATTCCGAAAACGGCCGACTTGATGTTAATTTTAGGGTTAGCTTTTGGGATAACCGGCCTTTCGCATTGGTGTGCCAACGGAATTGCTCCCTACCTTCAGGAGAACTATCCAATTCTAGAGAAATTCAGCCTTACTTCTACCTTTTTTTGGATTGTAGTGATTGCCACTGGAATAGGCCTAGGACTTTCATTTACTAAAATGCGTAAGTTGGAAGGAGTAGGCGCATCCCGGATGGCAACAGTACTATTGTACGTACTTATTGCGACCATTGGTATGGAAATGGACCTAACGGCGGTAGTAAACAGCCCTGGGTTATTTATGGTCGGAGCTATTTGGATTATGATTCATATAGTAATTTTGCTGTTAGTCGCCAAACTAATCAAAGCACCTTTTTTCTTTGTAGCGGTAGGTAGTCAGGCCAATGTAGGAGGGGCTGCTTCTGCCCCAGTGGTGGCATCTGCTTTTTCGCCTTCACTAGCTCCGGTAGGTGTACTCTTAGCGGTACTCGGCTATTTTGTTGGGACCTATGGTGCTTGGCTCTGCGGTATTCTGATGCAAACAGTAGCAGAATAGTGAAAATATGAAATATGACCCCAGACACCCCGGATAAATTCCGGGGCGGGGTGGACTGAAAAATAATTTGTAATCTTCTAACTTTCAATGACTCCTCAGCAAGTACTCAGTGATTTAAAGAAAAACGAATACGCTCCGCTGTATTTTCTTCAGGGGGATGAGCCGTTTTATATCGATCAGATTACCCAGCATATTGAAGAACATGCTTTGACTGAAGCCGAAAAAGGATTTAATCAGATTATTCTGTACGGAAAAGATACTGATATGCCTACGGTGCTTACCAATGCCAAGCGCTTTCCTATGATGTCTACTCGGCAAGTAGTTCTAGTCAAGGAAGCCCAGGAGCTGGCTGATTTACAGCAGAAAGCAGGTCAAGAGATGCTTTCACAGTACGTTCAACAGCCATTACCCTCTACGGTACTAGTATTTTGCTATAAGTACAAAATGCTCAACAAAAACCTGGGTCTATATAAAAAACTTAACCAGTTTGCCGTGCTGGTCGAATCCAAGAAAATGTACGATAATCAAGTACCGGACTGGATTCTTCAGTGGACTAAACAGCGAGGGCTGAGCATTGAACAGCAAGCGGTACATATGCTGATGGATCATATCGGTAATAATTTGGAACGGCTGGCAAACGAACTAGATAAAGTAGCGATCAATCTGGACAAAGAAGCAGCCGAAAGTATTACGGCTGAATTAGTACAAAAGTACGTAGGGATTAGCAAGGAGTATAATGCGTTTGAATTACAAAAATCAGTGGCTCAGGGCAACTTTGCCAAAGCATTTCAGATTGTTTATTACTTCGCCGCGAATCCCAAAGCCAACCCCCTTATCCCAACGGTTGCTTTGCTCTTCACCTTTTTTAGCAAACTACTGCTAATGCATCAGGCTACGGATAAAACGGAACGCGGTTTGGCTTCGTTATTAAAAGTACACCCGTTTTTTGTGAAGGAATATCGGACGGCGGTAGTAAACTATCCGTTGCCGCGCGTAATTCGAAATATTAGTTTACTACGCCAAGCTGATTTGCACGCAAAGGGGATTGACAATATCAGCGGTACCGATGAGCAGATTCTGAAAACTTTGGTGTATCAACTTATGCACTAATTTTACAATGTGTTACGGTATTTTGGTGTTAAAGTGTTATGGGTCTATGTTATTGGAATGCTCATAATTAGGAACTATAACACTAAGAACTTTAGCACTAAAATACTTATAAATTCATTACCGTAGCAACAACTGTTAACCTATGAAGCAAGCCATTTTTTTCATATTAGTCTTTTTATCTATCCCTGGCTTTTCTCAAGAATACCTCGCCCAAGCTGTTCCTGAGCGAATGTATCAGAACGGAGTAGATCTGCTGGAAAAGAAGAAATTTAGTGCAGCTCGAGAAACTTTTGAACAGTATTTAGCAAAGGTCCCCGACGGGGCTCACGCTACCGAAGCGCAGTATTATGCGGCTTATTCAGCGGTAAGACTGTACAACCAGGATGGCGAAGCTCGACTAGCCGAATTCATGCGAGAACATAGTAGCCACCCGAAGGCTCTGCGAGCTAATTATGAATTGGGAAATTTTTACTTCAATGAGCAGCGCTATGATAAAGTGATTGAGTATTTTGGGCAAACCGATACGCGCAACTTATCACTTACCGACGAAGAAGTTAGGAATTTCAAACTAGGGTACGCCTATTTTACCAAACAGCAATTTGAAGAAGCCCAGCCGTTGTTCAATTTGCTAAAGAAGAGCAATAATCCTTACCAGAGTGCTGCGCATTACTACGCGGGGTACATTGCCCTAGAAAACGGTAATTTTGAAGAAGCTCTAAAGGACTTACGTCAAATTGAGCAAGATAAATCTTACGGCCGGGCGGTTCCTTTTTTAATTGCCAATATTCTAAATCAGCAGGAGCGGTACGATCAACTGAAGAGCTACGGTGAAAAAATACTGGAGAGAGAGCAGAAAGAAGTAGCCAACTTTTCAGAAATCATGTTACTGGTAGGCGAAGCTAACTACCGACAGAAACGCTACGCGGATGCTGAGCCGTTTCTGGAAAGTTATGCTCAGTCGCGCAATCCTAGCCGAGATATTTCGTATCGCTTAGGCTACGCGCAGTATCAATTAGGAAAAACTGAGGAAGCTATTGAGAATTTGACCAAAGCCGCCGCCGCTCAAGATAGTATTGGTCAAGTTGCTTCTTTTTACCTGGGCGTGCTGTACACCAATCAAGATAACCTAGAGTACGCCGTTACTGCTTTTGAAACTGCCGCCTATCCGCCTCAGGCGGACAATCAAAAAAGCTTTGATGATGATATTCGCGAACAATCACTGTTCAATTTGGGTAAAACGCTGTTTGATCGGGAAGAATACGGAAGGGCGATACAATCATTTAACCAGTTGAAAGAGGACTATCCACAAACTCGCTTTTCAACCGAAGCTAATAATCTACTCAGCGAAGCGTACCTGTACACCAACAATTACACGGAGGCGATGCAATTTATTGAGAGCCTGCCTAATAAAACCCTGCCAGTACGAACCTCTTACCAGCAGGTGAGCTACCGAGCGGGAACTCAAGCCTTCAACCAACGGCAGTACCGAAAAGCGGTAGAGTTGTTTGACAAGTCGCTGGAGTATTCCATTGACCCAACCTTGGTAGCCGGAGCCAACTTCTGGAAAGGAGAGGCCTATTCTATCGGGAAGTTTTGGGATAAAGCCATCAACGCTTACGATGCCGTATTCCGCCGATTGAAGGGGAACCGATTGGAAGGAGAAAAAGAACTTTATTATACAAAAGCTCAGTACGGAATCGGTTATGCTTACTTCAATACCAAGCAGTATAGTTTGGCTCTACGGCACTTTCAAAACTATGTACAGCAAAGCACCTTACGAAAAAGCCTGCGTAATCAAGATAAGTTTTATCTATCAGATGCACTGCTACGATTAGCTGACTCATATTACGTTACCAAAAGCTACCAGCAGGCACTACAAACGTACGATCAGGCCATTCAAGAAGATACTCGAGAGGCGGGCTACGCGTATTATCAAAAAGGGGTGATACAAGGTATTGTGGGTAATCAAGATCAGGGAATAAAGGTGCTCGACCAGATGCTGGCTCGTTACCGAGATTCCCCTTACTACGATGATGCGCTATTTCAGAAAGCCCAATTGCAATTGCAAGAAGGTGACTACCAAAGTGCTACGCAAAGCTTCGGAACACTGCTAGACACGCAGCCTCAAAGTAATTTGGTGCCTTATGCGCTACTAAGGCGAGCATTGGCCTACTCTAATCAGCAGCGCTATGGGCAAGCTGAGCAGGATTACAAAAGAATTTTAGACAACTATATGGCCCACCCTACCGCCAACTCGGCTATTCTGGGGTTGCAAGAGGTTACCGCCCAAAGTGGGTCGGCTGACTTTCCTCGCTACTTAGCTCAGTATAAAGAAGCGAACCCCGAAAATGCCAACGTGGCTAGTATCGAGTATGAATCGGCGAAGAGTCTATACTTTACGCAGAAGTACGATCAGGCGATCCAGCAATTGCAATCTTTCGTAGAGACGTATCCCGATAATGCCAACGTACCAGAGGCAAATTATTACACTGGAGAGTCATACTATCGGTCGGGAAAGCTTGATGAAGCATTGGATATCTATTACTCATTAACGACAGTAGAAAATCATCCACAGAATCAGCGAATTATGCAGCGCATTGCCGAACTGGAAAGTTCGCAGCAAAATTACGCTAACGCCGTTACCTACTTTCAAAAGTTAGCACAGACCGCTCGTTCCAAAAAACAACAATATAACGCCTGGCAGGGACTGATGACTTCCTACTACCAGCTTGCTCAAGGAAATACTAGTTTGCTAGATTCAGTAGATTACTACGCTCAGCAGATACTGGAGCGGGCTAATGTATCTACCAATGCAGCTAATCAGGCCAGCTTGTACCGGGGAAGAGTGGCTTACGAGCAAGGAAATTTAGACGAGGCCGAGCCTATTCTGGTAGAATTAGCCAATGTGGCTCCGGATGAGAATGGAGCCGAAGCCCAGTACTTAGCCGCTCGAGTCTACTACGAGCGCGGTAACTACCAGCAGTCCATTGATACGCTCTACGAACTAAATAAGAAATTTGGAGCTTATGAAGAGTGGTTGGGTCGATCCTTCTTACTGATTGCCGAAAATTACGAGGGAATGGATGAGATGTTTCAGGCCAAGGCTACTCTGAACTCAATTATTGAAAACTCGCCCCAGGAAGATGTAGTCAGAATTGCAAAAGACCGACTCGCTGAAATAGAACTGGAAGAAGCGGAGCAGCGACAAGAACAGCAAGCCGCCGATAGTGCTCAGCAAGAGTCTGAAAATGAGATTATTCTAGAAGAGGAACCTTCGAATCCTTAGGGTTTATCTATATCATTTAACTAACGTCCATCGTTGAAAGTAGGCTTATTTTTCGGCTCGTTTAATCCCATCCATACGGGGCACTTAATTGTAGCTAATGTAGTTCGGCAGCAAGCCGCCCTAGACCAAGTGTGGTTTGTGGTTTCCCCTCAAAACCCATTCAAAAAGCAAAAAGCCCTATTGAATGAGGTTGATCGGCTAAGAATGGTGGAGTTGGCAGTAGAAGACAACTTCGACCTTCGGGCTTGCAATGCTGAGTTTAGTATGCCCAAACCTAGTTATACGGTGAATACGCTGGCGTACTTAGGCGAACGCTATCCCCAACACCAGTTTTCTTTGATTTTAGGTAGCGATAATCTAACTCACCTACATCGCTGGAAGAATGCCAAAGAAATTCTCAGTCATACTCCGGTGCTAGTGTACCCTCGCCCCAACGTAGCTGAAGAAAAAATAAAGGACGAAATTAGAGATCATCCGCATATTAATAGAGTAGAGGCACCTTTGCTAGATATTTCGGCCACCTTTATTCGCCGAAGTATCCGGGGCGGACGCTCGGTAAAATATCTAGTGCCCGATTTAGTAGAAGAATATATTCAAAGTCGAAAGTTGTATTTGTAGAGGGAAGAGAGAAGAGAGAGTTTCTGAAATACGGTTCTAGAAACTGAGCGAGTTAGACAATATGCCCTAATACAAGGTAGATAATACAGGTAACCAATCCGGCAATCAGCGTGTAGGGAAGCTGAGTCATCACGTGAGCCATGTTATTACATTGGGTTGCGGAGGCCGATAAAACAGTAGCATCTCCGTAGAAGCAAGCGTGGGAGCCGAAAGAGCCCGCACTGATAACTGCTCCGATAGACAACCAAATGTTTACGTCCAAACTCTGCGCCAAAGGAATAATAATCGGTAGCGATATAGCGTAAACTCCCCAAAATGAACCGGTAGCAAAGGTAATTAGCGCCAGCGATACAAAGGCAATCAGTGGCAGATATTCCCGGCTAATTAGCGGTGAAACGGTTTCAATTACGTATTGAGTGAGACCCAGTTGTTCGTTAACGTCTTTCAGTACAAATGACATTATCACAATAGCCAGCGCGTACAGCATCGTTTTAAAACCCTTGAAAACCCCTTCCATCGCCTGGGTGAAGGACATTACCCGCTGAATTGTGAAAAAGATTACGGTAAAAACGATGGCAAAGATAATTCCCCGCAGAGCATCAATATCGAAGAATATCGTAGCTCCGATCAAAACCAGGATCGGTAACACAAAGTAGGACAGCTTCGGAGGTTGATCGGAAACCTCTTCGGGCAATTCCAGGCTGATTGAATCAGAGTTAGGGGGAATTAGTACTCCGGTGGCGGCTCTAGCTTCAGCCTGTTTCATGGCTCCCAAAGGCGGAATTACGCTGATAGCAACTAAGGGCACCAAAAGAGCCGCTACCCAGCCGTAGGTAATGTAGGGTATGGCTTGAAGGTAACCGGTAAGCCCTT
>CAKZPJ010000554.1 GCA_937138955.1 uncultured Flammeovirgaceae bacterium
TGATCGTAAATCTGACGCTGTTTAATTATTTTTCCCCGGATTTTGTCCTGAACGAGATTAAGAATTGTAGTGTCATCGCTCAGATAAGAAATTGAATCGATCCGATAAGGTTCTTTTTCTATAATTGTATAGATAGAGGTTACTTGCCGGTCTTCTACTCGGACATCATGGTTAACTTCGCCCTCAAAGAATCCCTTGGTATGTAGATAACTTTCCATCTGCCGACGAGCAGCTTCAGCCTTGCTGCTGTCATAAACCGATAAAGGTTCGCCCCAACGCATAAATAGCGTACCCTCTTCTTCTTTCTTCTCGAGCTTGGCTAGCTTTTCATTTTTTTTCCGCTCAAGCCTTTGCACTTTTCTATCTTTTCCTTTGCGCTGGGCTTTGGCAGTTTTCTGTCTGTACTGTTCGCGAACTTGCTCGGCTTCTTGCTCTATTTCTCCCAGATCATAGTTTTTCTGACCCGCCTGATACAACCAGACATACGGAGCTATTGGAAGAATGGGTAAACGGCTGTTGGGTTCCTGACGATAAAAATCGCTCAGTTCGCTTTCACTTACTCGTTTAGCACGCTTAATTTGCTGTTCATAAAGTAAATATTCGCCCTGATCAAGATAGCGAGTTCCTAAGCAACCAGTCGCTAGTAAACTTACTAAAAACAGAGATATGTTGTATATACTTGGTCGAGCAGTCACAGATTGATTATAAAAAATACGTTATTACTGGTATGGTTCCTAAAAAAACGCTGAAACTAATAAAATCCCTTCAGCTAAAAAAATACCGATATCAAGAAAAGTTATTTTTAGTAGAAGGAGCTAAGAGTATTGTTGAGTTACTGGATTCTTCACTCAGAGTTAGAACGCTGATTAGCACATCAGTGTTCATCAATCAGCATATATCATTCATCCAAAGATATTCACCTGAGCTAGAGATCTATCAAGCTGAAGAATCTGCCATTTCATCAATAAGCTCATTCAAGAATAACAACGCGGGAATTGCAGTTGTTGAGATGCCGGCATTACAAGTACCATCAGCTTTGGTGGGCTACGCCTTAGTACTGGATAATATTCGTGATCCGGGCAATTTAGGAACAATCATTCGGATTGCCGATTGGTATGGCATTTCTACAATTATTTGCTCGCCAGAAACTACTGATGAATTTCATCCCAAAGTAATTAGTGCTAGCATGGGCTCCTTTCTCCGAGTTGTTATCTATCGGACTGAGCTAACCTCTTATTTACAGAAAGCTAAACTTCCGATTTATGGTACACTGGTTAATCAAGGCACATCTGTACACGACTTAGATTTTGCGCCTCAAGGGTTAATTCTATTGGGAAACGAGTCAGAAGGGATAAGTGAGTTGGTCAAAGGCTACATTACAAATGCGGTATGCATTCCTCAGTTTGGTAATGCAGAATCGCTGAACGTTAGTATTGCTGCCGCTGTAATCTGCGATAATATGAAAAGAAATGCCACTCATAGGAGAGTGGCATCGTAGATTTTTTACAGAAGCAATATTAGTAGTAAGGCAACTAATAATACTCCCGTTCCAATATAAATTCCGCCACTAACTTGTTGTTTCAGGGCTTTTGCCTCTTTCTTTACATCACGAATCTCGTGTCTGATCTGCTGTCTTTCTACTTTAGTTGTCGCGTGCTTCTTAGCTTTTTTAAGATCTGTAATTCTTTCGGTGAGAACATCAATCTTTGCTCTTATTTCTTTTTCAGCTAAGGCAGTGTTGCCATCGTTGGTAGGTGTGTCGGCAACTGCAACCGAAGAGAAGCAGATTAAAAAAGAGAATGCAAAAAAGAATAAAAATGATTTGGTTTTCATAAGTAAAAAAATTAAAGGTAAAAAATATAAATTAAACTATTGTTGTATTAATATGTAGCCAACTCAGCTATGCATTAAAATGTTTAAATTTAGAGAAGGGAAGTATCACGGCTGGCCTCAGCCATCATTTCTTCTGAGAGAGTTTTACCTAAGTAGCGATCAATAATGTAGTGAGCTAGGTATAGTAGGGGAGTAATGGCAATGGCGATAATGAACTTGTACGTGTAGTTAACAATACCCACCGCAATAACTTGCGAGATGGGCCATCGGGTACCAGCCGGAGCTAGCAGGTAAAATGCAATGAATAGTACTAGATAACTATCAATCAATTGAGAAACTAAAGTGGAACCCGTTGCCCGCAGCCAGATACGGTTACTGCCCGTGATACGGCGTAGCTTTTGAAACACAAAAACATCCAGCAGTTGACCCAGTAGAAACGCGACAAGAGAGCCAACAATAATTCCCATTCCCTGACGGTAAACTTGGTTGAAAGCGAAATCAATGTTAAAAGGATTGCCTTGGGTATCTTCGCTGTTAACATCCAACCAAAAATCTGCGGGGGCTAAGTTGGTAGTAATAGAAATGGCTACGAAAGCATACGCAATAAAGCCAGCCGTTAAAAAGCTAATTTTACGAACACCGTTCTTTCCGTAGTACTCATTGATAATATCAGTGGTGATAAACACTATTGGCCAGAGCACTACTCCAGCCGAAAGGTTGAAATCTAATATAAAATCACCTAGCAAATGCAACTGGGCGCGGGGGGTACCTAAAGTGTCTTCCAGCGAAAATATTTTAACGCCAATTAGCTCAGCGATGATAGCATTCGTAAGAAAAATTCCGCTAAGTACAATAAATAAGTTTGATTTCTTGCTAGAGGAGGAAGCAGTATGGGACATTATTCCGGTATCGTAAAATCTTGACCTTCTATCGCTAACGATGTGTTATCAAAAACGGTTTTGGCTTCTTCCAAAAGGGGAGATAAATCGCGGTAGCGGCTAGAGAAGTGACCAATAAGTAGCGTGTCAACTTCAGCTTGTTTAGCAATTGTTGCTGCCTGTAAAGTAGTGCTGTGGTAACGCTGTTCGGCTAGTTCACGCTCTTGATCCATAAAAGTGGATTCATGGTAGAGTAGGTCTACTCCTTTTACCCACTCAGCCAGCAGTTCGAAATATCGGGTGTCCGCGCAATACGCATAACTACGACTTTTGCGGGGTGGTAAGGTATATTTTTCGTTTCGATAACGAATACTGTTGTCGGCATTTACGACATCCTGACTATTTTTTAGCGCGATAATATCTTTTACCGAGAGATCGGCGGGCATTATGTCTTTGTTAATACGCCTAGGCTTGGGCTTTTCTCTGAACAGAAAGCCCCAACAGGCAATCCGATGCTGTACCGGAAAAGCGGTTACCGAAAGTTGAGCATCTTCAAAAATAGTGTTCGGTTCGGTAGCGCGTAATTCCACAAAATGGATAGGAAACCCTAATACTGCTTGCGAGGCTCGGAATTGGGCGATTAACACATCATTCAAACCTGGCGGGCCATACAGAGTAAGCGCATTTTTTCTACCTACTAAACTAAACGTATTAAGCAGACCAATAAGACCAAAGTAATGGTCGCCGTGCAAATGACTGATAAATATGTGACCAATTCGGCTCGTTCGAGCTCGGTAGCGGCTAAGTTGCATCTGACAACCTTCCCCACAGTCAATTAAAAAGTAATGAGAGCCTACGGTAAGTAGCTGACTCGTTGGGTAGCGACCAAACGCGGGAGTTGCTGAATTAGAACCGAGTATTTTGAGTTGAAAAGACAATAATTAATCCTTACCGTTCTCGCTTTCAGAAGCTTCGCTATTTAAATCATTCTCTAATTGATTTAGAAATACAGCATCTACCGCTTCCTGAGGAGTAGGGTAGATCGTAAGCACACTATCTAGTTGAGAGATTTTTACCAACTTTACTACATGATCGTTTAGAGCCGAAAGCACGAAGACTCCCCCATCTTCCCGATACACCCGGTTACCCACCAGAAGGGCACTTAGTCCTGAAGAATCGGTATATTTTACACTAGACATATCGAGAATCATATTCTGCGCTCCTTCGGCATGCATAGTAATGAGTTCTGATTTAAGTTCAGGAGCTACTGAAGCATCTAATTTTTCCTCGCTGAGTTTAACGATTGTGTATTTTTCTTGTTTATCAACTGCGTATTTCATGGGCTAAAGCCAGATTAATGTGAATTAAATTGTAAAGTTAACTATAGGGTATTCATTATGTTTTTCTCAATTCTCTGTAGTATGTTACCAGTTTCATTTCGAACAAATTTCCGACTGACTAACTTCTCATACAGTTCAATATAGCGGTTTGAGATACTTTCTATCACTTCGTCGGTCATTTTTGGCATTTTCTGTCCCTCTTTTCCTTGAAATCCTTCTGAAATGAGCCACTGCCGTACAAATTCCTTCGATAACTGTTTTTGAGGCTCACCTTTTTCTTGTCGCTCTTCGTATCCATCGGTGTAAAAATAGCGTGAAGAGTCAGGCGTATGTACCTCATCAATCAAATGAATTTTACCTTCAAAGGTACCGAATTCATATTTAGTATCCACCAAAATTAAACCTCTGTCCTGAGCATAACGCGATCCTGAATCAAATAATTGTCGGGTATACACTTCCAGTTGCTCATATTCTTCTTCTGAAACAATGTTTTGCCGAATAATTTCTCCGCGCGAGATGTCTTCATCGTGCCCCTCCGGAGCCTTAGTAGCCGGAGTAATAATAGGGTCAGGAAATGGATCATTTTCCCGTAATCCTTCGGGAAGGGGTATTCCGCAAAGGGTTCGCTTCCCAGCCTGGTATTCTCGCCAGGCGTGTCCGGCTAAGTAGCCCCGAATTACCATTTCAATAGGGTAAGGGCGGCAGTGAAACCCAGCCATCACATTGGGGTCAGGAGCATCTATTACCCAGTTAGGAACTAGTTCAGAAGTAGTAGTTAGAAATTCAAAAGCAATTTGATTGAGTACTTGCCCTTTGTAGGGGATAGGCTCAGGCAGTATAATATCGAAGGCCGAGATACGGTCCGTAGTAACCATAAATAGCTTATTGCTTAGGTAGTATACGTCGCGGACTTTACCTCGGTAAAAATCCGTTTGGCCAGGAAACTGAAAGTTTGTTTCAGAAATAGTTTGGCTCATATAGTAGAGAAAACGAAAATTGCTATTATTGAAAAAAGGTGGCACAAATTTACGAATTATAACGATTTTGTACGAGCTTCTGATGTTTATTGCGCTAAATAGCCTGCTATAAATGGAATATATTACCATAAAATATGGACTCGACTGGGTAGCGGCTTTGGTGCTACTGCTAATATTAACCCCAATAATTGGCGGATTATTCTTGCTCTTAAAAATAGCTGGACAAGAACACCCCGTTTTTTCTCAGGCTAGGGTAGGGTATCGAGAACAGGTTTTCACACTGTATAAAATTAAAACAAAGTACCCAAATGAAGTGCTCAAACAACGGGCTTGGCTTAGTGGGTTTTGTCGATTTCTGCGTCAGTATTCTATAGACGAGATACTTCAGCTATGGAATGTATTACAAGGAGATATGTCGTTGATTGGCCCGCGTCCGCTGTTGGTGGAGTATCTACCGCTTTACAGCGAGCAGCAAAGAAAACGGCATCAGGTGAGGCCTGGTATTACTGGCTGGGCGCAGGTACACGGTCGTAATACCCTGAATTGGGTAGATCGATTTAAGATGGATACTTGGTACGTTGATAACTTTTCCCTAAGGCTAGATATTAAAATCCTAATCCGAACTGTAGTCCATTTAATACATCCCCAAGGAGTGCGCCCGGAAGGATTAGAGGATTTTGAAAAATTTCGAGGTAATTCGGCTAATTTGTAGTGTTTAGCCGAATGAGTTGCTTTACTAGCGCAGTATCCTGAATAAGAACGAGTGGCGAAACTTCTGTCTGTTCTTCTAACATATAGTAGTTTTCAGCATATCTAAGAAAAAGATTGCGACCGCTTACTGTATTCAGCGCAATGATCTTATAAGGCTCTTCTGCAAAATCGCCGTGCAGGAATAGCTTATCATTGTAGAACTGATAATGAAATGGATATAATTTATCTAGCACGCGTTCTACGCTGATGTTAGACCCTCCAGAATCATTCGTTTGAAGGGCTTGCTTTTGAGGTGTCTCAAAGTCGCTATAATCTAACTGAACTGCATCTTCAGAAAATTCAGCAGTAACCGCCGGGCGACGAATGGTAGGTAACTCCCGGATTACAGGTTGCTGAATTTTAGCTGGGCGAGCATCAGTCATCAAGGTGTTCTCATCGGGTTCAGCAATCACTACGTCA
>CAKZPJ010000555.1 GCA_937138955.1 uncultured Flammeovirgaceae bacterium
CGGCGGCAGCGAGATTCGCAAAGGCACCAAGTTTACCAAGTACAAGCAGTTTGTTGATAACTGCTTTAAGCTGATACCCCGACAAGCCCTGCACGCCAAATCCCTCGGCTTTGAACATCCAATTACAAAAGAGCACCTATTTTTTGAGTCCGAACTGCCAGAAGACTTTCAAGCGGTTTTAGCCAAGTGGGAGCATTATGTGCAGTATAATTAAAATAACTCTCTCTATTTCAAGTAGGCAAAATATGGTAGAAAAGATGTATCGACTTTTGATGTCTCGCACTGTACCAGCTCACGAAGATTTGAAAAAACTCATTAGCTATAAATTATAAAACATCGCCTGGATTAGCATAAAGCAGATGAATCTGACATATTTGCGCCGTTCACTTCTTTAGTTAATATGATCTATCCTTATCTAATTACTGCCCTCCTTCTATTAAGCAGCCCCTGTTTAGTAGCTCAACCTTATTTTCCTACTGAAACCTGGGAGAATCGTTCGCCTCAAGCGGTTGGCTTAAATACAGAATTACTGCAAAAGGCTGTCGATTTCGCTCAGAATAATGAATATGAAGGTGATCGAGATTTGAAAGTAGCTATTTTGAAAGGATTTGCTCGTGAGCCTTTTCATGAAATTAAAGGTCCCACCAAGGATCGAGGTGGCCCGGCGGGACTAATTCTAAAAGATGGTTACATCGTAGCTCAGTGGGGCGATGTTGGTCGGGTAGATATGACTTTTAGCGTGACTAAAAGCTATTTATCAACCGTGGCGGGGCTGGCCGTAGACGATGGGGTGATTGCCAGCGTAAATGATTCAGTAGCCGGTTACGTATGGGACGGGAAGTTTGCCGGAGCACATAACTCCCAAATTACTTGGGATCATTTGCTCACCCAATCTTCCGACTGGTCAGGCACGCTTTTCTCTACTAAAGATTGGGCGGATCGTCCTCCCAGCGAGGGTGGCATTGACGACTGGAAGTACCGAGAATTACAAACCCCAGGGACTAACTTTGAGTACAATGATGTACGAGTAAATTTGTTAGCTTATTCGTTACTACAAGTTTGGCGGAAGCCCCTGCCGATGGTACTGAAAGAGAAAATTATGGACCCCATTGGTGCTTCTACCACTTGGCGATGGTACGGCTACGATGACTCTTTTGTGAACGTAGATGGTATTATGATGCAGTCGGTTAGCGGGGGCGGACACTCCGGTGGGGGTGTATTCATCTCCGCGCTAGATCACGCGCGTTTTGGATTACTATTTCTACGGCGAGGCAATTGGAACGGTCAACAACTTATCTCCGAACGTTGGATTGATCAGGCTATTACCTCATCGGCAGCTAACGAGAGCTACGGTTACATGTGGTGGGTTAATCGTGGAGAGCGCGCTTGGGAAGGCGTCTCCCCATCAGTGTATTACGCCGCTGGATTTGGAGGTAACTTTATTATCATTGATAATGAAAATGATTTGGTCATTGTGACTCGTTGGCTAAACCCGCCCCAGGTGGGAGAAATGGTGCGCTTGGTACAGGCCGCGGTGGAAAAGTAAAATGAATTACTAACTTTGGGGCAGTTCGGCAACAATTGTTTTACCTGCCTTCGTTTTATCCCCTATATTTACCTTTACTTCGGCATTCAACGGTAAATACAAATCTACACGAGAACCAAACTTAATAAACCCGAACTCTTCACCCTGGCGCACAGTGTCGCCTTCGCCTACGTACCACTTAATTCGTCGAGCCATTGCTCCGGCGATCTGACGGACTAGTATTTCTAAGCCATTTTGTAATTGTAGCACCATAGTGGTACGCTCATTATCGGTACTGGATTTGGGGTGCCAAGCTACTAAATATTGACCAGCATGATACTTAAAATATTTCACTAGCCCAGAAGCTGGGTTGCGATTAACATGAACATTAATCGGCGACATGAAGATCGAAACTTGCATTCGGCGTTCTTGAAAGTATTCCTTTTCTTCAGCCTCCTCAATCACCACTACTTTCCCATCCGCCGGAGCCAGAACCTGCCCTTCATTATGGTTTACAGTAATTTTAGGATTACGAAAGAATTGTAGAATAAGCAAGTACAAAATAGCACTGGCAATAATAACGACCATTTGTAAAACGGTGCGCTCGGGGAAAAAATACGCAATCGCTACATTGAGCAAGACCAGAACGATCGAAGAAACTAGTAGCAATAAGCGTCCTTCTTTGTGGATAGTCATAAATAAGTAAAGTTGCTGTAACTATACTACAAAGATAAGCGAGATTTGTTACGGAGAAGGTTTGAATGAAAAAATGAGTGAAGGACAGAATAATTTGTTCTATCGTTCACCTATTATCTTTAGAATCCACCCCGGAATTTGTAGGTATTGGCCACCTTATCAATAGCGACAATATAGGCAGCAATTCGCATGGACACTCCGTACTTCACGGCTGTTTGGTACACCCGCTCAAAAGATTCACGCATAATACGGTCGGAACGACGATTCACCCGGTCGCGCGTCCATTTATAACCCAGCCGATTCTGCACCCACTCAAAGTACGAAACGGTTACCCCTCCGGCATTCGCTAAAATATCGGGAACAACCAACGTTCCTTTGCTATTGATAACATCATCAGCCCGAGCGGAAGTAGGGCCATTGGCTCCTTCTACAATCATGCGAGCACTAATCTGCTCGGCGTTTTTCACAGTAATCACATCTTCCATAGCGGCAGGAATCAGAATATCTACTTCCAATGTTAGTAATTCGTCTCCCTCAATAATTTCTCCCCCGGCAAAACCTGTTAACGTGCCACCGTTAGCCGCCCTAAAATCTACCGCCTGCTGAATATTAATGCCATTGGGGTTGTAGTACGCTCCTGAAATATCACTAATAGCTACCACCTTACTGCCCCGTTCTTCCATTAGCAGAGCCGCGTGAGAACCAACGTTACCAAAACCTTGCACCGCTACAGTAGAATGATACGGATTGATCTTCAGCTTTTCCATAGCAGCGAAGGCTGAAACCATCACTCCGCGTCCAGTTGCTTCTGTTCGTCCGGTTGACCCACCTAATACAATCGGTTTTCCGGTAACTACCGCATTAATGGTCATGCCATTGGCTCGAGAGTATTCGTCCATAATCCAGGCCATTTCCCGGGGGCCAGTGCCCATATCAGGAGCGGGAATATCGCGGTCGGGCCCAAAGATACTAAACATCTCTTGGGTGTACGATCTTGTCAAGCGCTCAATCTCGCCGGAAGACATTTGGCGAGGATTGCAGCGGATACCACCTTTCGCTCCACCGTAGGGAATATCCACCACGGCACATTTCCAAGTCATCCAAGCGGCTAAGGCCTTCACCTCGTCAATGTTTACTCCCATATCGTAGCGGATACCGCCTTTGGATGGACCAAGAATATTAGAGTGAATTACTCGATAGCCTTCAAACACCCGTATGGAACCATCGTCCATTGTGACAGGTAGTGAAACAATCACTTGCTTCACTGGATTCTTTAAAACATTATATACTTCATCGTTTAACCCTAGCGCTTGCGAGGCAATATGAAAGCGCGACATCATGGATTCAAACGGATTTTCGTGATCTTTTATTGGGGCTGGTTCTACGTATGACATTTTGTTAGCTCATTAGAGAGATTATAAAATCTGATGTAAAATTAGTAATCTGATTTTACAAAATGTAATCAACGTAGGGTTTTTAAAAAAATTTCAAAAAAACGATGATAAAGTGGGATGCTAGTAATAGACCGTCAAAACGGTCGAGGAATCCACCGTGCCCAGGTAGCCCAGACCCAGAATCTTTAATAGCAATACTGCGCTTAAAAAGTGATTCAACTAAATCGCCGTAGGTACCGGTGACAACAATAATCGCACCTACTACAATCCATTCCCAGGCGGGTAGATCGGTATAAAAATACGATAGAACCAGAGCAGCAACTAGAGCGGTAACTGCCCCCCCAATACTGCCTTCCCAAGATTTCTTCGGTGATACTCGCGCAAATAGCTGCCTGCGCCCAAAGCGTACCCCAGCAAAATAAGCTCCCGTGTCACTCGCCCAAAACAAGGAGAGAATACCTAGTACAATCTGAAAGCTGTACACATTACCGGAAAAAGCGATCAAGTTTAGTAAAGCAAAAGGGACTGCTACGTAAATGATACCGCAAAGTGTAAAGGCAATGTTTGTAAATGGTTTCTTGTCAGACTTTTTATACAGTTTGATAAAGAAGATGCTCGCCGTTACGGGGAAAACCAGTAGGTAATAGCTGGCATCTATTGTGCCTCGTTCTACTAAGAAACTGACCGTGAACAGCAACAGTCCAGTAAACGTGCCCACAGATTTTAGAGGCAACATACCATCTAAACCCGTAAGTTTATAGAACTCTAACTGAGTAAGCCCGCAAATACCAAAAAAGAGGGCAAAGTATGTCCATTCACCATTGTAAACAGCAAACACTATTGCCATAATACCAACAGTTCCGGTGATAACTCTTTGAGTAACGTTGTTGTATCTATCTAAAGCGGATATCATCGCTAATAATTTTCAGAGCACTTATAACACAATCGGGAGCTACGTAAATTTCAATAGGTCCAAAGTGGTACGCCCGATCTTGTTTATCAATAAGCACGGGGTTTAGCTGTTGGTCTTCCAGTACCGCCTTCACAATCTCGGCCTGATAACGCTGCTGAGTACTAAACACCTTTTGCCACTTACTACTCATCCAATCGCTTTAACCTTGTCATTTGCCGAAATTGGTACAATAAAAACGCTCCAGCTACGGTAGCGGCTAATACTATTGGCCAAGCTACTGACTCAGTGGCTTCCATATCAATATCGGAAATTTCCTGCTGATACAAGTAAAGCATTAATAGAGTGAAACCATTATTCACAAAATGGGCAAAAATAGCGTACCACAAGTTTCCGGACCAATAAAATAAATAACCGAATAAAGCCCCTAGTAGCAAACGCGGGAAGAATCCGTAAAACTGTAGGTGAATAGCACTAAACAGAAAAGCTGCCAACCAAATAGCCACGTGATGATTGCCTACTAACTTATGCAACTTAGGCTGTACTAAGCCCCGAAATAATAACTCCTCTCCTACCGCTGGTAATACTGCAATTACGACCAAGCCGATAAGCAATCCCGGTATGGTCTCAAACCGAGTAAGATATTCTGTTAGTTCCTTTAATTCGCCTTCTTTAGCTTTCGCCCACTCCTCAAAAGCAGGGGAAATTCCGCTAAAATCTAGATTCATATTCCACTCAATAACCACTGAGTTGGCGAACATAAAAGCAATCATGAGCAAAAAAACTACGCCTAAAACCGCTACCGAGATAGGAAAACGAACGGCCAACGGTGAAACCTCTTTGTCGGCGGATTGAACGGGAGAAAGACGTGCGCTACCGAAATAAGGAATTAAAGGTGCCAACAGCTGTCGATCAATCAGGCGATAGTGAAGTAGAGGAGCGATAATAAACCCGAAAATGGAGGTAGCTGCCTGAAGAATGAGTAAAGCCGATTTGGCCTGGGGCGAACTCATAGGATTGGTCAATGCCTGTTGAATATTCTGAAAGTCGTAATCGAATAGAGGAAGAATGCCAATAAATGCAATAATCTGCCCTAAAAACAACCCCAACAGCACAAAACCAACTAAAATTAGCAGGGAAGAAACTATATTTGTTTTTTGTACTACCGTCGGTTCCGGTTCTTCTAGTAAATCCATTAATCTTATTTGTCTATCTAACCTCGCGACGAAAGTTATGTTACGGAATGAAGAAAAAGCCTACTGGGGCAAAGTTAAAGAAACTTCTGACTTTCATTCGTTGTAGTTCAAAGTGTTGTAGTATAATAGTGCTATGGTTTTGAGTTTGTTATTTGGATTGCCGGGCACTTGTAAGATCATGCATGCTAACACTTAATCACTATAACACAAACTGAATTTTGTTGTGGTAAAAATTGATACGATAGATTTAGGTGAATTTCCGCTGTTGCTAGCCCCAATGGAAGATGTGAGTGACCCTCCGTTTCGGGCGGTCTGCAAGAAGAATGGGGCCGATATAATGTACACCGAGTTTATTTCTTCCGAAGGACTAATTCGGGATGCTGCGAAGAGTGTAGAGAAACTAGATATTTACGACTACGAACGACCAATTGGTATTCAGATCTTTGGTGACAAGATTGACTCCATGCGGGAAGCGGCGGCCATTGCCGAGTCGGCGCAGCCTGAGCTGGTAGATATCAATTATGGCTGTCCGGTGAAGAAGGTAGCGTGCAAAGGGGCTGGAGCAGGAATTCTGCTAGATTTACCCAAAATGCAAGAGATGACCCGCGAGATTGTCAATCGGGTTCAATTACCGGTAACAGTTAAGACTCGCCTGGGCTGGGATGAAAAAACAATTAAAATGGCATAGCGAGCCCAACGATTGCAAGATGTTGGTATTCAAGCCTTGACTATTCATGGGCGTACCCGTAAGCAAATGTACAAGGGGGAAGCCGATTGGAACCCAATTGCTGAAGTGAAAAACCATCCCGACATTCATATTCCAATTTTTGGTAACGGCGATATTGACTCACCAGAAAAGGCGTTAGAGTACCGTCGCCGTTACGGAGTAGACGGTATTATGATTGGTCGCGCGGCGATTGGTTATCCTTGGATATTCCGAGAGATCAAGCATTTCTTTCGTACGGGTGAGAAATTAGCTCCGCCTACCTTAGAAGAGCGAGTGCAAACTGCTCGGGAACATCTGGAGTTTTCAGTACAGTGGAAGGGCGAACGTAAAGGTATTTACGAAATGCGCCGCCACTACACTAATTACTTTCGGGGTATTCCTCACTTCAAGCCTTACCGCCAGCGATTGGTAGAGCTACCCACTTTTACGGAGGTATCAGAAACATTAAATGAGGTGGCGGAGAAATTTGCCGGATACTACGAAGCAGTGCCGGTAGAATGAAAAAACTTTTTGCCCAGAACTCAGATCTAATTGCCTGGGGAGCGTTAGTCTTATTAGGATTGGTTTGGGGAAGCTCCTTTATTTTAATTAAGCGAGGACTCACTGCTTTTTCTGGAAGCGAAGTAGGAGCGTTACGGATGGTAGCCGCTGGAGCTTTTTTGCTACCTGTGGCAGTTATTGCTTTCCCCAAACTTAACCGCCGTCATTGGGGAGTGCTAGTTGTGATTGGTTTCCTCGGTAGCTTAATTCCGGCGTTTTTATTCGCCTGGGCACAAACGCAATTAAGTAGTTCATCTACCGGAATTATCAATGCGGTTACTCCATTGAATGTACTTTTAGTAGGTGCCATTTTTTTTCATCAAACTATCGCCCGCAAGCAACTTCTCGGTTTACTCATGGGACTCATCGGAACTGTTTTGCTTATTCTAGCCGGCTCGGCTGAATCATCGTCAGGGTTCAATGCTTACTCCTTGCTGGTGGTAGGTGCTACGGTTTGCTACGGCTTTAGCTCTAATATCATTAAACAATATACTTACGATCTCACTCCTCAGACCATTACCGCGGTTTCTTTGGTACTAATGTTACCTATTGCGGCTGGATACTTATTTGGGTATTCCTCGTTTTTGCCTACGTTAGAGCAACAGCAAGCTTGGTGGCCTTTCTTGGCGATTGTTACTTTAGGGGTGGTTGGTACCGCTTTGGCACTAATTATTTTCAACAAATTGGTACAGCTACGTTCTCCCGTATTCGCTGCTTCAGTAACCTATCTGGTACCGATGGTAGCTATCCTGTGGGGTGTCATGGACGGAGAGTCCCTAAATTATCAGCACTTCCTAGGTATTGTAGCGATTTTAGGCGGAGTGTTTGTAGCAAATAGGTTGTGAAAAGCTCACTCAGTTTCCAACGCCCTTGGTCCAAACTTCGTGCATGGGCTCGCCCTTACTGTTCAGCCCTTTGTGGTACCAGTCATCGCCAGTACGACTATACTGAAATGAGAGAGAAGCACCCACCCGCTTGTCGTCGCGAGAGAAAAACTTGATATTTTCAGTGTACTTACCATCTTCGGTAGCATCGTAGGTTCCGCCACCCGTACCCATAAATTCTTTAGTAGCATAATTAAACGCGGCCCACTGAAAGCGACTGCCCGAAAGTATTTTAACGGTTATCCGAGGTCCTGCCCTTCGTCGTTCGCCTTCATTACCGTCTTCGTCTACGCGAGTAGCAAACCGCCAGACTCCGGTAAGCGGTGTACCCTCTTCTTCCAAACGCTCCCATACTTGAGTACCGTTGGGCGTATTCTTAAGAGTAAGCTGATTATCGGTTAACTGAGCCGAGTAGGTGATAGGGGAACGCACCTGTGAAGCGTCGTCGGTAAAAAAATCGTAGAGAAGACTCAATTGGCCATCCGCTAATTCATAACCACCTCCCCCGGCACTAATGAAGCTTCCGTCAGATTGAGATTGCCCAAACATAAAGTATCCATCCTGGAGAACGGCAATCATTTCTACTCCTACCAACGGTTGCCCGCCAGCACTTTTAAGTCGCCAGCCCCCCTCCATCGTTTGCGCTAGAATACAACTTGCCGTAGTGAGGGTGAAAATTAGTAAGGAAAGTAAGGTTTTCATAAGATTATAGGTTGCTTAACCGTAAAACTACAGAATCCCTATAAAGTTGCAAGAGAGAAGGCTGCAGTAAACTATTCAGGTCACTGGTTGCTATCGGCAATGGTGAATTACGTAGGTAACCACTCCCCAAAGTTGTATAGGCTTTTTGTTGGTAGTGGCAGATAGTTCGTATGTGAGCGAATACTGTTGGGCATCGTAAGCCGAAGCTTGCATAAGTTGGAATGTATCATTCTCCAGGGCGATGACTAAATCATTAGCCTCAGCCGAAAGATTGCGATCTACTACCAGCAAATCACCATCGTGAATATTCATTGACTGCATACTTTCTCCTTTCACTTTAATAAAGTAGCAAGAAGGAGAATGCGATAGCACATACTCGGTCAAATCCAGATTCTGGGCAAAAATATTGTCCGCTAGAAGCGGCAGCTTTTGCAATTGAATAGCCGGTTCGGAAGAAGATTCGCGCGTCATAGGTGATAAAGATTGGTTGGTTGAGGCAAATATATATCTTTTAAAAGAAAAATATACTTATTATAAGTATATTTTATATACCTACTCATTTTGTTCGAATAGTTTTATCTCAAATAAAAATAGTTGCATCCTGCGAGTTAGTGGAATAGTGAATTTTACCTTCGGCCGCTTTCTCGTCAATTTGTCTCCTTAGTACCAAAAAATGATCTCAAATTTTTCTATCTTCCCTCAAACTACCAACCTATGCAGTATATTGAGACGTTACTGCTTCTTTGCTGGCTATCTTTTTGTGCGAATGCCACTGTCTTACCCGACACCGTTAAAACCGGTCAAGAGTATCTTACACTCGCCCAACAGCAAGAAGCTCAGAACAACCCCAATCAGGCTATTGAATATTATGAGTTGGCGAAGGGCGATTTTGAACAGAAAAAAGATAATTCAAATCTGGCCTACGTACTCACTAAATTGGCACATCTTTATACATCAGATACGACTACTCATATTCAGGCAGAAGCGTATCTGGATAGTGCTCTACAAATTCTACATCAACATTTATCTAATAACGATACTCTCACCTCCCTTACTTGGAGCGCTAAAGCTGACTTAGCTCTGGCTCAGCGTGAATTCTACCAGGCAATAGAGTACTATCAAAATTCATTAGAGCGAAAGAGAGATTTTTACGGTGAAGAACATTCGGAAGTGGCGCATGAGTTGGAGGAAATAGGAAACGTCTACTTATATAATCTACAAAATCCTTACGAATCAGAGCGGTTTCATCAGCAGGTGCTGGACATAAGAGAAAAGCTAAACGATCAAGGTAGGTTACTGATCAATTGTTATTATCACTTATCGTTTGCTAATCGCTTACGAGGTGATTTGGATAAAGCATTAGCGTATGCAGTTAAAGTACAAGAAGGTTATAGTGGCCTACCAGAAGTTAGCCCCTTTAGTTTAGTGATAGCAAATAGTCTACTAAGTACTGTTTACTTTGATTTAGACAGTATCAATGAGGCTTTAGACTATAATAAGCAGGCGATTGAAATTGGTAAACAGGTTTCAGGTATAAATTTATCTGCTCATCATAATAATCAGGCTAGGTATTTCTTTAAAAACCAGGCTTATGATAGCAGTCTCTATTATATTCAGTTAGCTATGGAGGGGCAAACTAATGCAGAGTTGCTGGCAACTAGCTATCAATTTCTAGGGAACGTTTATCGTGAGCAGGAAAAATTAGAACTAGCGTTTACTAATTATCGGAAAAGCAGAAGTTTAAAAGAAGCTATTTTCAGTAATTATCATCCTCAGCTAGCTACTTTGTACACTGAGTTAGGGCAAGCGTTTGAAACTAGCCAGCAAATTGATAGTGCATTGTTCTACTACAAATTGGGTTTGGAAAATGCTAGAGTCAGCCAAAAAACAGATACGGATAGTACATTAATCCGATTAGAAGATGACTTTGCAACAATAGAAGTTTCACTTATTAAGATTATCAATACGCTGGTTAAACAGTATGGTCAAACACAAGACACTAATCATCTAAAATCAGTACTACCGTATTTTAAGATGTTTGATCAGTTTATGGATTTAAGTAGATCTGACTTTTCTACCGAAGGAGCTAAACTTATATTATCCGGCAATAATAAGTCTGTCTACGAAAAAGCGATTGCTGGTTGTTACCAGCTGTTTCAAATTGACCAATCAGACTCACTGCTTCGGCTAGCATTCCATTTTATGGAGAAAAGCAAAGCAGTAGTTTTACTAGAGTCAATTCGCGCAACAAACCGTAACCAACAATTTCTACCCGACTCGATAACACAGCAGTACCAGTCGTTGCAAGCGCAGTTGGCTTATTGCCAGGCTAGATTGGCTGAAATAGAGCAGCAGCCCGATAGTGTAAGTAATATCGTAGAGTGGCAACAGAAGAGTGCAAAAATACTTCGCGAGTTGGAAGTGATGGACGATTATGTTCAGCATAATTATCCCAATTATTATGCAATTACCAATAATGGTTTTACAGTTAGCCTGGATACGCTACAAAAAGGGCTGAATAAACATGAGGCGGTTATTTCCTACTTCTGGGGTGATTCAGCAGTATACGCAATGCTTATTGCTGAAGACAGAATAGCGTTACACCAAGCTAAGAATATAGATCAACTACAAATATCTATCGGTCAGTATCAAGATGTGTTGGCAAACGACAATATCAGCGATCCTTCTTATACTAATTTCTTACGTTTTCAGGAGAGTGCTCTATCTCTTTATCAATCGCTGTTAGCACCATTTAATCTTGATACTACTATTCAGCATTTGACTATTGTATCCGACGGTGAATTAGCGACGATACCTTTTGAAAGTCTTATTACCTCTACCGTAGAGACTACCCCAAATGATATTCGGTACGAAGATTTACCTTATCTAATTCATCACTATAATTTTGCTTATGAGTTATCTTCCAGCGTAGCTTTCTGGAACAAACAACGCATCAGTGAGGCTGAGTATGATAATTTGGACGTGGTTGCTTTCGGTATTAAAAATTTTGAGTACTTATCTAAACAGCATCAATATCCATCTTTAGGTGGGGCTGAGGATGAAGTGCAATATGTAAAGGAAAAATTTCCTCAAGCTCAACTATTTTTGAATGAGAAAGCAACTGAAAAAGCTTTTAAGCAGTATGCTTCAGAAGCAAATTTACTGCATATAGCTACCCACGGTATGGCTGATCAGGAAAACCCGTTTAATTCCCGATTTATTTTCTATCCTAATCAGCAAGAAGATGGCACACTGTTCCTTCACGAGTTATACGACATGTCACTGCAAGCACAATTACTAATTCTGAGTGCCTGCGAATCGGGAGTAGGAAAGTATTACGCAGGTGAGGGCAGCTTTAGCTTGGCTCGTAGTTTCATATATGCGGGTTGCCAGTCAGTAATAATGTCATTATGGGAAATAAATGATCGTTTAACCACGCAAATGGTCACAGCTATATATAGCCAGTTAGCTGAACAAGTAGTTACTAATGAAGCCCTACAGAAAGCAAAAATAGGTTTTATCAGGCAAGGAAGGCTAGCGCACCCCAAGTGTTGGGCAGGCATGGTTCTGCTAGGAAATACGCAAACTAAATTTGTTCCTGCCAACTACAATAGCTACACTGTAGCGTTTATTGCAGGGTCGGCAGTCTTAATTCTCATTTATCTTGCGCGACTACTGCTCCGTAGGCAAAAATTAAACGAACTGTTTATCAAACTAGGTGCCCGGTGGCAAAAGGCTTGAAGGGATCTTGATAAAGTGCTAGTATATAAAATACTAGTTTATGCGCTTAATACATCTACGTACCTTACAAGTTCACCTTTAACGAGCACAGGTCTGAGTTGACTCATTAATTGATTTACCTTATCTGCTTTTTCATTCACTTCTATATTTGTTTGATTTATAGACTCTATACTTTCAATAATATTCTCAATGTTTTCCTTTTCCGCTTCGTCTGATTGTCCATGCTTAACAAAATTTTTCAATAGTTCTACTTGGGCATCAGCATGACCAGTATTGCCTTTATACAGGTTTATTTCAGCTATTCCTTTGTACTCTCTCTCATACTCTATAATGCTTCCTTCATCTATTTTGTTAATGTCTATCTTTCCTTTTTTCTCTAGTGCTAAAAAATAAAAAAGCTCACCCGTCGCTCTATCCTGAAGAATGCCGTCAATATAACTGCCTTCAGAATGGCTATTCTTGAAAGATGAAGGATCTCGTTCAAATACTTCTTCCACCTCCCGGAGAAGAAATCTAATATTCAACGATGTCATACTACCTAAAAGAGTAACTTTAGCAGTATCAAAATTCTTATATTGCTTCAAATTCTCAAAGGGTATAATACGAGTTAACGTTCTTGGTTTAACACAAATAACGCTGGCATCAGGCATAATAGTAAAGGTTTAAGGTTAGTAAATTGATTGTAGTATTTTTTGGGCTTTAGAGCCGTAGTCTTTGGTGTCTTGCAGTAGCTCCAAGTGGCGACGCGCCGAATCTTCATTGTTAAGCTTTAAGTAAGTGAGTCCTAAGTCCCAATGGGCGCGCAGTTCGGTTTTCCGGTTTACATCGGGGTAGTCTAATACGCGCTGCAATGCCTCTGTAGCTTCTTCAGGCTGCTCATTACTAAGATAAGCATTTCCCAAATACAACCAAATGTAGGGGCGGTCTTCCTGGGTACTGGCTTCGGTAAATAGCTCAATGGCCTGCTCGTAGTTTTCCTCGTAGTAGGCCTCAAAGGCTTCGGGTAGTACAAAATCACCGTCGCTCTCACCCCGAGTGGCTCCCCCCAAAGCTTGATACGCTTGGTAATTTTCATTAAATATACGGGCAAATCGCTGCTCGTCTTGCTGGTGATAAACAGGAACGGCTACTATTAGTAGTAGTAATGAAGCGGCCATTCCTCTTAATAGCCATTTTGTCGTACTGGGCTGGCGAACTTCCTTTCGTGCCGTATTGGTCTCTAATTGCTGCACTTGAAGTCGGGACTCACCCTGTACTGCCCTGGCTTCCAGTTGCTGTACTTGTGAGCGAGCCTGCTGCTCTCCTAGGTGCTGGATTCCATCAGTAATATTGCGATAGCTATCCAAATACTCGCGCACCTCTGGCTGATGAAGCTGGCGTTCTACTTCCAGCCGTTCCTCTTTAGTCAAGTCCTTATCGAGGTAGCGCTGTATCATAATATGATCAATATCCTTCATTAGTTCTTCTCCTTGTATGATTCAAGCATTTTTCTAACCTTTTCCATGCATCGGTATTTCTGGTTCTTGGCCGAAGCAGCATTTTTGTAGCCCAACTTTAGGGCAATGTAGTCCATTGATTTGTTTTCGTAATAAAACATTTCTAACAGCCTCTGGTGGTTCGCATCAAGTAGCTGCAAAGATTTTTCCAAAAAATAATAGTCAACTTCCCGCTCTTTCTTTTGAATACTATCCTCATTACTATCGGCTATTCGCTCTTCATCAATTTCGTGATCAAAGCGGATATCCTTGCGCTTTTTCTCACTAAATAAATTTCTTCCTATTCCGAAGAGATAGGTTTTAAGCGAAAAAGTAATGTACGTAAGTTTTCCATTTTGCACTTGAACAAGGAAACGGCAGAAAATCTCCTGATAAAACTCTCTTGCTTCCTCATCGGAGACGGCGTACTTTTTTCTCATCCACCGAATAAACTCTTGGCGGTATTGACGATAGGTTTGGTCAATGACTTCTTCGTCACCTTCACGAATACGGGCTATGGTCTCGTTGTCTTTCATAGGTAGGCATGGTACTGTTAGTAGTGATTACTGAAAAAGGTCACCTGGTTGGCTAAAAAAGGTACGGAATTTCTTAGTGAGATTCATTGTAAAAATCGGACATAGTGTAAAAAAGCGGGTGACCTATTCCTGACCTGCCCTACTAACCATACATTTCTTTCATTCTTTGTTTCACCTAAAATCTTGACGCCATGAAGAAGTCGATCAACTTGGGATTAGTATGTTTTATTGTATCATTACTAGCCTGTGAAAAGCCACCTGGCCCAGTGCCTTGCCAATCCTGTACTCCACCTTCATACCCTATTACTATTCATACTATGCACCCTAGTGCCGGTAATATTGGTGACGAAGTAGTACTGGTAGTAGATAATATACCTGAAAATGTTATTTACGAGAGATGGAGCTATCAGAGTGGGTCTGAATATGAAAACGCCCCCTGGGTAACAGCTAAGGTAGGCGACAAGTCAGCCGTGGTACTTTCGGTAGCAAACCAAGCAGTAACCATAAAAATTCCTGATTTCTTAGATCCGGGCGACTATCAGGTTACTTTGTTTGTCGGTAGTCATGCAGTGAGTGCCCCAGGTAAATTTGAG
>CAKZPJ010000556.1 GCA_937138955.1 uncultured Flammeovirgaceae bacterium
CCCGACATAGCTAAGCGCAACGCATTGGCTCGTCCACGGGTAGAGTGCTCCTCGTCGCGCGTAGCTTTGAAACTAGGGCACATGGTGCCACCCAATAGCTTTCGACACTCCCCTACGCCGGTACACATATGCACCGAATTCTCAAAACTTTCGTCTTCCCGATACTGGTATTCGGTAGTAAGCGGCTGGTCATGATAATCGGTTCCGTAGCGCAGGTTTTTGGTAATCGGCTGGGCATCCACAATTTTCCCCGGATTCATGCGGTTCTCGGGGTCAAACAACAGTTTGATCTCCTGAAAGGCTTGGTAGATTTTTATGCCAAAAAACTTTTCGTTGTAAGCTGAACGTACCAATCCGTCGCCGTGCTCGCCGCTCCAGGAACCACCGTAGTGCTGCACTAGCGCAAATGTTTCATCGGCGATTTTCTGAAAACGCTCAATGTCTTCTTGTAGCCGCAAATCCAGAATGGGCCGCACATGAATAACTCCGACACTGGCGTGGGCGTACATGGCTACTTCAGTCTGATGTTTCTTGCAGATTTTCAATACCCTATCGATGTATTCGGGTAGCACCGGCGTAGGGATTCCAGCATCTTCAATAAAGGGAAGTGGCTTTTTGTTGCCTTTGATGCCCAGCATCAGTCCGAGTCCTTTCTTCCGGATCAGCCAGACATCATCGTAGTTTTTACCCTCGGGATACAAGGGATAAGCGTAGCCCATACCGAGTTGCTTCAACTCCTCGACCATTCGCTGCGGTCGCGTCAGCACTTCTTGAGCATCGTCACCGTAAAACTCTACGATCAGAATAGCCGCCGGATGCCCCTCGATGAAGTGGCAGCTTCGCTGAGTAGTTAGGTTACTCCGGCTTAGCTCTACGACTGTTTTATCCAGAATTTCTACTGCAGCGGGAGCATACTCCAACATCGGTTCTACCGCTTGAATAGCTTCCAGTACCGTGGCAAAGTGTACCACACACACTGACTTGAAGGTAGGCAGCGGCTCCAGATTTAGTTTGAGCTCTAAGGTAGTAGCCAGCGTTCCTTCACTGCCGCAAACCAGTTTGCTCAGGTTCCAGTGGTCGGTACCAATAAACTCATCGAGATTGTATCCGCCTACCCGGCGCATCACTTTAGGAAAGCGTTGATCTATTTCCTCTCGGTGGCTCTTAACTATTTCCTGAAAACGTTGATAAATCTCACCTTCCCGATCTTTCTGCGTTACTTTCTTTTGATATTCTTCGGGGCTAAGATCTTTTAGATGGAGATTGGTTCCGTCGGCCAGTAGTACTTGGGCTTCTAGCACGTGATCCACCGTTTTTCCGTATAAAATGCTTTTGGTACCAGAAGAATTGTTACCGACCATGCCGCCTACGTTGGCTCGACTGGAGGTCGCCGGATCGGGAGCAAAATGTAAATGATACGATTTTAGATATTCGTTCAGCACATCGCGTACTACTCCCGGTTGAACCCTCACCCACCGCTCTTCCTCATTCACTTCCAGAATCTGGTTCATGTACTTGGAAAAGTCCAGCACCAGCGAATTTCCAGTGGTTTGTCCTGCCAAACTGGTGCCACCACCCCGAGGTAGAATCGTTAATTTATGCTTCCTTGCTTCGCGCAAAGCTACTTTTACATCCGCAGCATCTTTAGGCAGAACTATTACTTGCGGACGAATCTGGTACACGCTGGCATCGGTAGCATAAAGTCCCAGACTATATTCATCAGTAAGCACATCACCTTGAATTTCAGCCTGAAGCGTGCTGATTAGGTCATCAATAGCGACGTCAGTCATCGCATAATTTCATTTAGTGCGCCTAGTAGTACGTTTACGTGATTGGGAGTACTGCTATTACCCATCAGGCCAATACGCCAGATTTTTCCAGCAAAATCTCCTAAGCCTCCGCCCACTTCAATATTGTAATCTTTCAGCAACCGTTGGCGGGTTACCGCATCGTCTATACCTTCGGGCAGTTTTACGGCGTTCAGCATGGGTAGTCGGTAGGGTTCATCTACCAAAAAAGTAAAGCCTAGCTCTTCTAACCCTTTTCTTAATAATTCATGGTTGTGTTTATGCCGCGCAAACCGCTTTTCTAGCCCTTCCTCTAATACTAGTCGCAAGGCTTCCCGTTGGGCAAACATAGCCGAAACCGGTGCAGTGTGATGATAGGCTCGCTTGGCTCCCTGCCAATAGTTTTTCACCATCGATAAATCCAGAAACCAACTTTGCACCTTAGTCTTGCGCCGATCTAGAGCAGCTACAGCACGATCGCTGAATGAAACTGGTGAGAGGCCGGGAGGCGCACTTAGGCATTTCTGAGAACCTGAATAAATCGCGTCAATTCCCCAATCATCTACTTTTAGTTCGGTACCGCAGTAGGAAGTAACGGCATCTACTACGAACAACGCTCCGGCAGCGTGAGTCATTTGGCTGATCTCTTCCAGAGGCTGCAATACTCCGGTAGAAGTTTCGGCGTGTACAATAGCAACCAGTTTGGGTTGACAACTCTTTAGTGCATCTTTCACTTGTTGGGGATCAATCGGTTGTCCCCAAGGAGCATCTACCCGGATCAGTTTGGCTCCGCAACGTTCAACGATATCAGACATTCGGTTACCAAATACTCCGTGAACGCAGATCAAAGCCTCGTCGCCCGGTTCTAGCAGATTCACCAGGCAGGTTTCCATACCAGCACTACCGGGGGCAGAAACTACAAAAGTGAGATTGTTTTGAGTCTGAAAGGTAGCCTGGGTCATGGATTTGATATCGTCCATTACCGTTAGAAACTCCGGGTCCAAATGACCAATTAAAGGTGTTGACAGTGCTTTCAGAACACGAGGGTGAGCATCGCTAGGACCCGGCCCCATCAGTATGCGTTGACTAGTATTTAATTCAGGATAGTTATTCATAGAAATTGATAGTTGATAATTAAATATCGGAGACCGGAGACCGGAGACCGGAGACCGGAGACCGGAGACCGGAGACCGGAGACCGGAAGTTATTTTCGTTGCGTTGTTTTTCCAAACTTGAACCTCATAAATTTGCTCATTGCTCATTGCTCATTGCTCATTGCTCATTGCTCATTGCTCAT
>CAKZPJ010000557.1 GCA_937138955.1 uncultured Flammeovirgaceae bacterium
AAAAAGTGATGTATCCCCCCCCCGATTCAACAGCTATATCTCCCCCCATTCGGCGGGCTGCATAGCGAGCAGCATAAAAACCTAACCCATGATCGTCTGGTTTAACACTACTCCGATGGAACATTTTAAACAAGTGATCTAATGTACTACTTGGTAGCTCCAAACCAAATTCTTTTAGGCAGATTACATCGTGCTCCGATGTCTGTTTATACTCTACAAAAACCTCAGCTAGCGCATAAGGCTTAGATTGGCGAAAGCGATGGGCATTAGTAATAATTCTTTCAATAATTGTCGTTAGCAAAAAAGTATCAACGTGTACGGTAGTACTATTGAGAGTTGAGGTTCTAAAGTAAGCTTGAATACTTTCTGGTGTATGCGGTTGTTGCGCTTGGTGCTCTTTAAAGAAAGAACCTAATGTTATACTTTGTATATTAATCTCGTGATTGTGGATCTCTGATATGTGTAGTAGCTTCTCCAGCATAGTCTGCATAGACTCAGCCACTTGGTTAACTTGGTTGAAATACGTAGGTGCGCTCTCCTCTTGACCTTCCAACATAGCTGCATTACATACGCCTCGTATGGTAGCAATGGGCCCAAGAAAGTTATGGTAAGCTTTATAAAGAAAGATTTCAATATCCTGATTTGCCAGTTTTAGTTCTTGGTAAAGTTTGATCTCAGACATAGCCTGATTAACTTCTTCCGGCTTCGGTATTTCTTCGGGAGAATGTGAAAAAAAAGCAGCCGGTTTTTTTTCATCACCTTTACTACTCTGTTTAGATGAACGTACCCAATAAACTACCCCTTCTTTTAAATAGTAATTGCGCAGCCAAAACATCGTCACCACTCCACCCAAAATGACTAAGAGCAATGTCCAGTTTAAATTCAGTACCGAATAGATAGCAATACCAAAAATAGTAATTGCGCCCCCGCTAAAAGAAGGAAAAAATGAGAGCCACTCGTGATTGTTTACAACAAAACTGATAAAAATACTTGTTCTCATAGTGATTCTCAGAGAATAATTTTTTTACTTAACACTCTTACAAGGTTGATTTTAAAATATCATCAGTACAAACTTGATAAATTATAGTAGGTATTGATCATTTATTCGGTGGGTCAATCATCGTACCGGATACACGGGTAAAAATGCTCGGTAAGCGAATTATCAGAAAACAACAAAACCTATGAAACGCTTAGCACTGCTGATAGTGATTGTTACGCTCCCGATAATAGCCTATTATCAGTATCAGAAATACCGCCGCTTCAATCCCCCTACCGAGTATAGCTATGTGGCTAATGATAGCATTGATGTACACTACCATAATCCGGTAGTCCTTCAGAATTACTATAAAAACATATACGAAATAGGTGCTTTTGCTCGCCGAATGTGGCACAATGAGCATATCGACGTTCGTTTTCCCAACCAAAATAATACTGAGGCAGAATCAGCTGCTCATTACTATCAACAACTGCTACAAACTACAGCTTATCTAGAAGATCAACTCATTCATTCTCAAAAGCTTAAAGATGAAGGATTTACAAATCAGGACATTAAAATCATGGAAGCTGAAGGCTTAAGCCCTTTATCATTCTATATCTTAAAACATCAATCGCTCATTGGGTTAGAGCGTGGCGAGGAAAACGCTTTAGTCTGGCAGCTTCAGCAGTTACTTCGTAAGCGTGGTCATGATATTCCTCTTGATGGAATCTTCAATAAAATTACTGAGCAGGCTTTGAAAGACTTTCAGCAGAGCCAGAATTTGTACCCCTCCGGCCAAGTAGATGAATATTCGTTGAGGAAACTATTAGATCAATAAAATAGGTGTTATTTAATAAGTTACCAACTACCAAAACTATGAGTGATAATAAGAAGACAACCGCCGCTGCCCAAACTACCGATCCAAAAATTGATGCTATCAAAGACATCATCTTTGGCGATACCATCAAGGAGATAGAACAAGAGTTTAGCGACCTCCTAGGGCTTATTGAGAAGCACAAAGCCACTGCCGATGAGCAAATGACCCAGATGAGAAGCACGATGGACGAGATGGTTCAACAGATGCGTCAAGAATTGGATGAGCACACGAATGCATTGAAAGAAGAGATGACCCAGAAGTTTAGCCAGCTTCAAGACAGCTCCGCTGACCGCTCTTCACTAGGAAAAATGCTGGAAGATATCGGTAAGAAGTTACAATCGTAGCAAATAAATAGTGTGCATTTCCAGGAATTGCATGGCAAAAATTGTAACTTATACTTAGCCTATCCTGACTAAAACTGCTCCTCATGAAGCCTGCTGAAGAAGCAATAGAACCCGAAAAGACCTTTAAGTATCTGCGCCAACTGCTCTTGGAAGATGAGCAGCGAGAACATGAACAGCTAACTCGACAAGTAGTAGAGCTACGGGAAGATTTCAATACCCGCCAGCGACTCCAGAAAAAAATAGATCCGATTATTGATGATAAGTTAAGCTACGTCCGCGAGCACTTTCCCGAACTATTCGGTTCAGTGCTAACGCAAGCCATTAAGCGTCAGATTCAAGAGTCGCGGGGTGAAGTGATCGATGCCCTCTACCCTATCATAGGAAAGCTTATAAAAAAATACATTGTAGTAGAGCTAAACGTTCTCTCAGAAAAAATTGACCAACAGTTAGACCAAGCCTTCTCCTGGGATATGTGGCAACACCGCCTGAAAGCTTGGGTTACTGGTCAATCGCTAGGCAAAGAAATTATTACGCAGGCCATAGAGCCTACTGTCCAAGAGATTTTTATTGTTGAGCAGCATTCCAGCGTTTTATTGGGCAGCTATTCTCGCCAGAATATTATGGATCGCGACATGATCGCCGGTATGCTAACTGCGCTTCAGGGATTTGCCAAAGAAGCGTTTGCCAAAGAGCACCAGGATTTACAAACCATCGAATACGAAACCTATAAAATTCTACTAAAAAACTTTCACACCTTTTACGTAGCGGTCACTGTTTCGGGCATTGTTAATGAAAAATTTAAGCAGGAAACTGATGATCTAATTTTGGATTTCGTGCACGAGGTTGTAAACACTAGACCCACGGCTCAAGGGGAAGCTGATTACCTATCTGAACCTCTTCGGCTGTACTTTTCCCAAATCAGCCCATGACGATCAGTAAAAAAGTCATATTGTTAGGGCACTACGGAGTAGGTAAAAGCTCGCTTACGCGGCAGTTTGTTCACCACAAATTCTCGGAGCAATACAGTACCACTATTGGAGTTAACATTGAGAAGAAGAAAGTATCTCTGCCCGATTGCGATGTGTCTATGATAGTCTGGGATATTGCCGGTGAATCTTCACACCAAAAAGTGCCTCAGTCGTATAAATTGGGAGCACACGGAATCATTTACGTAGTAGATCTTACCCGACCCAATACCTACGAAGATTTAGCTACCGAAATAGCCAGTATACAAAAATACATACCCAACG
>CAKZPJ010000558.1 GCA_937138955.1 uncultured Flammeovirgaceae bacterium
CTTAGACTTTTGACTGCGGATTCCGTTGCTGCTAATTTTAAGAAAGATACAAAAGCACCATTTAGAAAACACCAACTTATAAAAATTCGTTGGATGAATACTAAGCGTTTCTGATTGGATTCACTTAGAAATATTGATAATTTCGCTTCTCACTCGATAAATTTCAGTGCTATGGTACCCACGATGGAAATCCCCGTAACCCGTGCTTCTCAATCTAAGATCAACCAAGTTGATTTTCAGAATATTCAGTTTGGGAAAGTATATTCTGATCATATGTTTATTGCTGATTATGATGGAAAACAGTGGAGCGACCTACGCATTGAACCATTTGCTGATCTTACCATGAGTCCGGCTACGTCAGTATTACACTACGGGCAGTCAATCTTCGAGGGGCTGAAAGCTTATAAAAACGAAGCTGACGAAGCCTTAGTTTTCCGACCCGACCGCAATGCAGCTCGTTTCAATAAATCTGCTGTGCGGATGTGTATGCCAGAAGTATCCGAAGACATATTTTTAAATGGTCTGCGTGAACTTGTAAAATTAGATAAAGACTGGATCCCTGACCGAGTCGGTACATCGTTGTACGTGCGCCCATTCATGATTGCTACCGATGAATATATTGGGGTGCGCCCATCGCAAACGTATCGGTTTATGATATTTACCGGGCCGGTAGGTGCTTACTATAGCAAACCGGTACGAGTGAAAGTAGAGAAGCAGTTTGTGCGAGCTGCTGAAGGAGGAACTGGCTTTTCCAAAACTGCCGGAAACTATGCGGGTTCTTTGTACCCAGCTCAGTTAGCGGCTCAAGAAGGCTACGATCAACTTATCTGGACGGATGCAAACGAGCACAAGTATATCGAAGAAGCGGGTACCATGAATCTGATGCTAGTAATTGATGATACGTTACTTACGCCGCCTACTAGCGGTACTATTTTGGATGGTATTACCCGAGAGAGTATTCTTACATTGGCGCAGGATTGGGGAATGAAAACCGAAGTGCGTAGAATATCGGTGAAGGAAATTATTCAAGCGATTGAGCAGAACCGGTTGAAGGAAGCCTTCGGTGCCGGAACCGCTGCCACCGTAGCCCATATTCAGGCCATTGCTAACGATGGTATTGATTACGAATTACCGCCTGTTGAGAATCGTGAATTTTCTAATAAAGTACTGAAAGCCCTAGATGATATAAAGTACGGGCGGGCAGAAGATACGCAGGGTTGGGTGATGAAGGTCGATTAATTTATTCATAGAAAGAACGATTGGGGGGAATAGCTATCGCTTTTCTTATAAATATACTTAAGATTATGGACTTAAAAGAATTCTACCAAGCGGCTAAGAAGGAATTAGAACCTCTTTATGGAGGTGAACTAGTTGATTTTCGTTTGGAGCAAGTAGAGCATGATAAGAGAAATCACCAGTGGGAAGTAGTAGTTTCATATTTAGTTGAGAATAAGAATAAGACAGAAAATAGTGCGATGGGAATAAGTATGATTACATCTTTACCTTATGAGCGTGTTTATCAGCTATTGATAATGAATGACAAAAAAGAGGTAAAGGAGCTTCGGATATTTGAAAAGGTATAATGATCTTGATCGATACCAACGCTTTTGTATTACTAATCGTTGGGCTAGTTGATATAAACTTGATATCTAAACATAAGCGTACCTCTACCTATTCTAAAGAAGATTATGATAAGCTTACTTCTATTATCAAAAGCTACGAAAGATTAGTCGTTCTACCCAATGTCTGGACTGAAGTGGATAATCTTTTAAATCGCTTTTCTGGTAAATACAAATGGGAATATATCAAGAGGTTGAAAGAAATAGTTTCTCTCTCTTCGGAAAAGTATCTGAAATCAACTTTAGGAATACATAGTGAATACTTCGTTGAACTAGGGCTAACTGACTCGCTACTTTTAGAATTGGGAAAAGACTGTGACTTACTCATAACTGCTGATTCTAGTTTGGCTGATATTGCCCGAGCCTACGATATAAAAGTGTACGATCTAGTTGAGGAAAAAAACAGAAGCTTCAGATAGTATCTACTTATCAACAATTTAACAGTCGTTATTCATCAATCACTAATCATTAAAATAAATGACCACAGACCAGTTGAAAGACTTGAAAGCCCGAGTAGAGGCTTTGAGGGGGTATCTTTGACTACGATCAGAAGAAAGCCGAAATAGATGACGAGCAGAAGCTAACCCTACAACCCGATTTTTGGAACGATCCGAAAGAGGCAGAGAAAGTGATGAAGAGCATTCAAACTAAAAAGGTTTGGACCGATAGTTACGAAAAAGCCAAAATGGCTTACGACGATCTGGAAACGCTCTACGAGTTTTACGAGATGGATGAAGTGAGCGAAGCCGATATTGAACGGGAGCGGCAAAAGGCGGAAAAGATTACCGAAGATCTAGAGTTCAAGAAGATGCTGAGTGGAGAAGAAGACCAGCTCAGTGCGGTGTTGCAGATTAATCCGGGAGCGGGTGGTACCGAGAGTCAGGACTGGTCGGAGATGCTGATGCGGATGTACATTATGTGGGGCGAAAAAAATGGCTACTCCGTAAAGCAAGTTGATTTTCAACCCGGTGATACCGCGGGTATTAAGTCAGTGACGCTAGAGTTCGGTGGCGACTTTGCCTACGGTAATCTCAAGTCCGAAAACGGAGTGCATCGCTTAGTACGAATCTCTCCGTTCAACGCTAATGGTAAACGACAAACTTCTTTTGCCTCAGCTTACGTGTATCCGGTCGTAGATGATTCTATTGAGATTGAAGTAAATCCTGCCGATATTACCTGGGAAACCTACCGCTCGGGTGGGGCCGGAGGGCAGAACGTAAACAAGGTAGAAACAGCGGTTCGCTTGCGTCACGCACCTTCAGGAATTATTGTGGAGTGTCAGCAGGAACGGTCTCAGCTACAGAATAAAGACAAAGCGATGCAACTGCTGAAGTCTCGCCTATATCAGCAAGAAGTTGAGCGACGTAATCAGGAGCGCGATGAAATTGAAAGTAACAAAAGCAATATCGATTTTGGCTCGCAGATTCGCAACTACGTGTTGCACCCTTACAAACTAGTAAAAGATGTGCGTACCGGAACCGAAACCTCGGATACGCAGGCGGTACTAGACGGCGACCTGGATATGTTCATCAAAGCGTACTTGATGGAGCAGTAGGTTCCGGAGCGAAGGCTATCCAAACCTTGAATCAAACAGAAAATCTTCAGTGCTCACCAATTCAATTCGCTTAAAACTAGGGTGATGAGCATTAAGTAAATAGTTGTATTCATTAGGAATAACGGAGGTAGGTACTGTTAATAGGGGATATCTGTTCTCAGAATACCACTTTTGTCCTAATTTTAAACAAGCAGAACAAAAGCCTTCTCGCCAATTTTTGGGTAAGTTCTGTTCTTGAATATGCAGAATAGGAAGCTCATCGGGAATGAAAATAACCATAGTACGAAAAAGAGTATCATTGCCGCTGTGGCTACGGTGTACTAAGTTCTCTAAACAAGCTAGTGAACGAGATTCGCTAGTGTAGATAACAAACTCTCCGTCTTCATTCCATCGGTTACGAAATCCTGAGGCTACCAATTTATCAGCGTATTCAGCTTTAGTGATTCTGTAGAGTAGCATCAGGAAAAATCACCGTACTCGATGCGGATCAGTTCCCGCTGAACCAGTTCAATACCGGAAATGTAATGAAGTAGCTTTTCGGGAATCCGTCCTTCTAGACCGTAAGCAGGTTGTCCTAACCAGCGAGCGAACTCTACAGATGAACCAAACACTTCTTTGCCCCTCTCAAACAAGTCTTTAAGTTTGAGTAAGTGCTCAGCATCGGTTCTCTTCAAATCTTTTTTTTGATTCTTATAATTGCTGATAGTTCGTACATCCAACCCCAAAAAACCTGCAATAGCAGCTTTAGAGTACCCGCTCTCTCTGGCAATTCTTTCAAATAACGTAGCCGAAATACCTTTTTCGGCCTTGTCTATTACTTGATAGGGGTTCATAGTCTCTATACTTAATATTTATATAAAGATACGAAAATATTCTCGTGCCAAGTAGAAAAAATGAATGATATCGGTAACCGTTAAGTATATATCTACTATTTCTAAAACCTTTTCGGCCAATCTCGTACAAGTATAGTTTACAGCTTTTCTTTTATGGCAGCTAACCAAAAAATTTACACATTCCAGTTTGGCT
>CAKZPJ010000559.1 GCA_937138955.1 uncultured Flammeovirgaceae bacterium
GTCAAACCCATTCTCTCTGACCGCTGCTTCGCCTGCCACGGCCCGGATAACAACCATCGGGAAGCTGACCTGCGACTAGATACCGAAGAAGGAGCTATGGCAGCTTTGACCGAAAGCGAAGGTCACGCCATTGTACCCGGTGACTTGCAAAACAGCGTAGCCTATCAGCGAGTAACCTCTAATAATCCCGACGAGGTGATGCCGCCGCCTGAATCTAATCTGGTGCTAACCGAATACGAGAAAGAAGTACTCAAAAAATGGATTGAGCAGGGAGCCGAATGGAAACCTCACTGGTCATTTACCCCACCCGAGCGGATTGAACCACCCGAAGTGAAAGAGACTGATTGGACTAATAATGCTATTGATCAGTTTGTGCTGGCCCGTTTGGAAGAAGAAGGGCTGAAACCCGCCTCGGAAGCCAGCAAAGAAAAACTATTACGCCGGGTTACCTTTGACCTAACTGGGCTTCCTCCAACTCCTGAAGAGGTTGCTGAATTTATAGAAAGTGATTCTCCTAAAGCTTACGAAAAGGTAGTTGATCGTCTACTCGCTTCACCGCACTACGGGGAACGAATGTCTCCAACCTGGCTGGATGCCGCTCGCTACGCGGATTCCCATGGCTATCAGGATGATCGTCCCCGAACCATGTGGCCCTGGCGCGATTGGGTGGTCAAGGCTTTTAACAAAAACCTTCCTTACGATAAGTTTATAACTTGGCAACTGGCGGGTGACTTGCTACCTGATGCCACTTACGAACAGAAACTGGCAACTGGGTTTAACCGTAATCACGCTATTACGCAGGAAGGCGGAGTAATTCAGGAGGAATACCTGACCGAGTATGCCGCGGATCGGACTAATACATTTTCTACGGCTTTTCTTGGGCTTACGGTAGAGTGCGCCCGTTGTCACGATCATAAGTACGATCCCATTTCTCAAAAAGAGTACTACCAGCTATTTGCTTTCTTCAACAACGTTCCCGAGGCCGGACAGATCAACTACCTAGACCAGTCGCCGAAGCCAACCATGCGGGTACAAGATGCTGAACTGGAAGCGAAACAAGTTTTTGTGGATTCTACGATTTTGGTACTGGAAGAAAAGCTACAGCAAATAGAGGAGAAGCCTGACGATTCTTTTAAAAATTGGCTGACCAGCACTTCCATTGATGAAACCATAGATACGGAGGATAAACTGGTGGCTCACTTTGAGCTGGATGTTCTGGAAAACGAAGAGTTCTTAAGTAGCGACGGCACATTACCCGCCCGAATGAATGTAGCCCTTCCTACCAAGATAGCGTTACCCGATCATGTTTCTGCTAAGAAAGAAAAGGGACTTCAGTTTGACGGTTCAAACTTCCTAACGCTAGGTGATATCGGCGATTTTGATCACTACGAGCATTTTTCGTTCGGCGGATGGATTCAGCACACCAATCAGCACGAAAAGCGAGCGGGACTATTCAGCCGACGTAATGGAGAGATTCAGCGGCAGGGCTATGATTTAACATTGACCAAGGATAATCATTTAAGCTTACGCATAATTCACCACGAAGGGCAGAAGTACCTAGAAGTAACTACCAAGGCAAGTATTAATCCACAGCAGTGGGCGCACGTATTCGCTACCTACGATGGTTCGGGAAAGGCACAGGGAGTACAATTGTATATTGGCGGAAAAACCCAGCCGCTGACGGTACAAAAAGATAATTTGGGTAGAAATCCGATTCAGAATGGTAACACTTTTCTAGTTGGTCATTGGAACCACCGAGCTCGCTCTACCGACACCTACGGTTTTGCCGGAGGCACTATTGACGAGGTACGGCTTTACCACCGAACACTTAGCCCATTGGAAGTACAAGCACTAGCCGAAATACCGCTCAATACTTCAGAAGAAAATCTCTATCGTCATTATTTGGCAAATGTCAATCAGGATTTCCAGAAGGTAAGTAAAAAGCTGGCTGACCTTCGGGCGACTGATGTCACGATTCCTAATGTAATGGTGATGCAAGAGCGAGCAGAGCGTAAGCCCGCGTTTATACTGGCCCGAGGGGCTTATGATGCCCCTACTGATCCGGTAGAACCGAGTACACCGGAAGCAGTGCTTGCTTTTAGTGAGCAGTTCCCGCAAAATCGCCTGGGTCTGGCGCAGTGGTTGGTTCACAAAGACAACCCCTTGACCGCTCGGGTAGCGGTAAATCGTTTCTGGCAAATGTACTTTGGTCGAGGGTTGGTAGGCACCCCGGAAGACTTTGGTAATCAGGGCGATCTGCCTACGCACCCTGAACTGCTGGATTGGTTGGCGGTAGAATTCCGAGAATCCGACTGGGATGTAAAAGCACTGCAAAAACTCATCGTGATGTCCGCCACCTACCGTCAATCGGCGGAAATTGATCCTAAGAAATACCAGCGAGATTCAGAAAACCTTTTGCTTGCTCGGGGAGCCAACGTTCGACTCACTGCCGAGATGTTCCGCGATAATGCTTTGGCGGTAAGTGGCTTGCTGGTAGATAGTATTGGAGGAAAATGGGTGAAACCTTACCAACCCGCCGGTATTTGGAAAGCAATGGCCAACCAAATTGGTGAAAACAAATACCGCCCGAGTGAAGGCGAAGGATTGTACCGGAGAAGTTTGTACACCTACTGGAAACGAACCATTCCTCCTCCGACAATGGTAATGTTCGATGCGCCCGAACGCACACTTTGTGCGGTGAAGCGACAGAGCACTAGCACTCCACTTCAATCATTGGCTCTGCTGAATGATCCGCAGCTGGTAGAAGCGGCTCGAAAGCTGGCTGAGAAAATGCTAACGCAGCATCAGCAACAATTAGAAGATCGGATCGCTTACGGATTTCAGGCGGTTACGTCGCGGGCTCCAGCGGAAGATGAGTTAGAAATTTTGCTCAGTTTATACGAAGAAAAGCAAGCATACTATCAAGAGCAGCTTCAGGAGGCTGAAGACTTACTCAAGGTGGGCGAAGCACCTTACGACCAGCAATTAGATACGGTGAGCCTAGCAGCCATGACCATCGTAGCCAATACTTTATTCAATCTTGACGAAGCCAAATTCAGAAGCTAGCCCAAGATTAATAGAATTTTGGGATTGCCAGGATATAGGATTGGTACATCTTGTAATTGTTTAGGGTTTATCTAAAAAACGCTCTTTAGTCAAAAATAGAATTACATTTTTATGGATATTTTAGGCGAACATTTCAATCAGCTAAACCGTCGGCACTTTCTATCTCGCCTGAGTTTAGGCGTAGGCGGTTTGGCCTTAGGAAACCTACTCGGGTGTGACTCGAAAAGTTGACTGGTAGGAAATACCCAGCCGGAAGCGGGCATACTTGATAAACTTCATGTGGCTCCCAAAGCTAAGCGCGTAATTTATATGTTCCAAAGTGGTGGGCCTTCTCAGATGGATTTGTTCGATTACAAACCTATGCTTCGTAAGATGCATGGCGAGGAATTACCCGCCTCAGTACGAGGTGAGCAACGGCTGACGGGTATGACGGCTAACCAGTCTTCCTTTCCACTGGCTGCCCCCATGTTTGATTTCAAGCAATACGGTCAAAGCGGTGCTTGGGTAAGTGAGTTGATGCCCCACATCGCGGAGATTGCGGATGAGCTGTGCTACATCAAAACGATGCACACCGAGGCAATCAACCACGATCCGGCTATTACGTTTTTTCAAACGGGTTCTCAGCAACCGGGGCGGCCTAGTATTGGTTCCTGGCTCAGTTACGGCTTAGGCAGCGATAATCAAAACTTGCCAACATTTATCGTGCTGCTATCGCGAGGAGCGCAACGACCGCAACCCATTTATTCCCGATTATGGGGCAATGGTTTTTTGGCTTCATTACACCAAGGAGTGCAGTTCCGGGCGGGAAGTGATCCAGTGTTGTACTTAAATAATCCCGAAGGGATGAATGCTAAAACCCGTCGTGATGTGCTGGATCATTTGAGTGAACTAAACACTAAGCGATTGCAAGATTTCGGTGATCCCGAAATTGAATCGCGCATTGCTCAGTACGAAATGGCTTACCGGATGCAAACCTCAGTGCCCGATGCATTGGATTTATCCGACGAACCGGATAGCACTTTTGAACTCTACGGCGAAGAAGCCCGCAAACCCGGAACCTACGCGGCTAACTGTCTGCTGGCTCGCCGTTTAGCTGAACGAGATGTAAAATTTGTCCAGCTGTATCACTTAGGTTGGGATCAGCATACCGATTTACCCCGCGAAATTACTTCTCAAGCCCGCGACACCGATCGAGCTTCCGCCGCCCTGGTGAAAGACTTGAAGCAACGGGGTTTGCTAGATGATACCCTAGTGGTTTGGGGCGGGGAATTTGGTCGAACAAACTACTCACAGGGAAGACTTACTGCCGATAATTACGGTCGTGATCATCACCCACGTTGCTTCACCGTCTGGATGGCGGGGGGTGGCACTAAACCCGGCACTACCTACGGCGAAACTGATGAGTTTAGCTACAATATTGTGAAAGATCCGGTACACGTTCACGATTTCCAAGCTACGCTACTGCACCTACTGGGGGTAAACCACGAACGTTTGACATTTAAGCACCAAGGCCGACGCTATCGATTAACAGATGTTCATGGAAAAGTTGTGAAAGGAGTGCTTGCTTAAAAACAAAAATAGCCGAAGAGACGAACTCCCCGGCTATTTTACAATTATGTGGTTTACCCTAGTAAGAAGCAATCATACTCCAGTTCTTCAACCATTGATCATCTGTTCTGGTTTTATTAAGCTGACCATTTACTATGTCTATTATCTTTCCGTGGCCCACTCCATTATTATAAAAGATAAGGTGCGGATCATCGCCCTCGTGATAGGGCGCTATTACGTCCCAGGTCTTTCGCCAAGTCCCTTCGTAGGTTCGGGTTCCTAGACGGCCACTGGAGAGTTTATATATACGAGCCAAACCAGTATGGCGATCGTAAAATACTGCATAAGGAGTGTTACCTCGATTGAAGGTTTCAATAATATCCCAACTGTTATTCCATCCACTTCCGACGTAAGTTCTGCTGCCTAACCTTCCGTTAGACATGTTATATATCCAGCCTCGTCCTGTCTGGCGATCGTACAATAATGCATAAGGAGTACTACCCTGTTGGAAGGTACGAATCATGTCCCAACCAGTAAACCAAGTACTGGTATATGAAATGCCCGATAAGCGACCATTCGTAACCCGATGAACTTCTACTTTCCCTGTCTGCTGGTCATAGAATAAAACGTAGGGACGGTCACCATGCTCATACGCCTGAACGATATCCCAGTCTTTAGAAACCCACTCATTATAATTCTGGGAACCTAAATCACCCCTTACGGTTAGCCCGTACATTTGAACAATACCGTACGTTTGGTCATACATCAGGATGTTGGATTGACCTTCCTCTTCAAAGGTCACCATTGAATGCCAGGTCTTTCGCCAACCGTAACTATCGTAAGTTTTATCTTGTGTCTTTCCACCATTTAAATGCCAGATTCGAGCCCTGCCAGCATTCTTATCATAAAATATGACAGGAGTTTTGCTCTTATAATGAGTCTTATATATATAAGTATACAATATTCGCTGCTGCTGCCGAGGAGTAAATGTTTCCCGACATCGCTTCCAGGCATACGACATTAGATTATCAGTGAGAGGATTGTAAGCCTGATTATTACTGTCTTTACCAGTCCCATTGTAGCCACAGGTGGAGGTGAAGCTATTACCCGGATCAGCCGGAGTATCGCAAAATCGGTCTCCCGCTGAACTACAGTTAGAACCATTTACTAGCTCATTACCGTTAGCGTGGGTATGAGGTAGCCCAAAGTAGTGGCCTAATTCGTGTGAAAGGGTAGATTCATTTCGAGTATGGCTATTTCTCATGATTACTCGATCTACTGATGAAGTAGCACCTGTTGCCCATGACGTAGTAGAGTTTTGTACAAAAAATACGTTGATAGCCTCATCTACTTTGTTGTTGTCATATAAGCGTCGTTCTAAACTACCGTAGTTATTACTCATTGTAGAATTGTAGTCGCTCGTATTATCTAAGTAGCGATATTTATCTACGTAGAATTCCATTCTAACCGACCGATAGTGCTGATTGGCTCGAGCAATAGATGCTTCAATATCAGTTTGGCTGATACCCCCGCTGCCGTCGCTCCTTCGCAGTACATGCGCTCGAATAGGAATTCTAAATTTTTGAATCTTTGAATTTTGCAAAAAATCCCGCCCCATTTTTTGAAATTCCCCATTTGGGTCGCCCATAAAATCCAGTTCTCCAGTAGTGAAGGGCTTTGTACCGCAACCTATAGCTTTAGGAAGTGGTTCCTGGTTTGTAATGGGTTGATGAATTATTTCTTCTTCCTCTTGGCAACTGTACTGTACTATCGCCAGTACGAAAACAAATAAAATAACTGATAGCTTTTTCATGATTTTTGAATGAGTTAAATAGAGAATCGTTGTAAATGATTTTTTTATACAAAAGGGCCTTTTTATGTATTTTCATGGGTTGGTAGATAAGCGTAGTAAGGATGTAACCCAAAAAAATTTAAATAGCAGAAAAATTTAAAATCGGTTTACCTACTCGTTTTTATTAGTATTAAGCTTTTTTTTTGCTCGTGGCTTTAAAAGGCGTCATCCGATAATCAGAAAAAGTACCTCAAGCATACCACTTTACTGACTGGCTTAGTATATTTACTTGAATTAAGAATCACAACACCTAATCTATCATGTCAGAACCATCTAGTCGTCGCAATTTCTTAAAAGAGACTACTGCTCTTGCCGGAGCTGCTTTTATAACCCCTTATAATTTTTACATTCAACCTACTAAACCTAAACTAATGGAAGATATTATTGGTCACGGAGATTTTAAATACCGCGTAAACCAAGAGTGGGGTAATCTAAACCCTAGCAACACACCCGTAAAAAACTGCCATGAGATGGTAATGGACTCTAAGGGACGGCTGATTATGGTGACCGACGAGACAAAAAACAACATTATCATTTACGATAAATCAGGTAAACTATTAGAAACCTGGGGGCACGATTATCCGGGTGGGCATGGCCTAACGCTATTTGATGAAGGAGGAGAAGATGTGCTTTTCATTTGTGATCCAGGCGGTCGAGTTGACAAAACGACAGTAGACGGTAAAAAACTAATGACGTTAAAAACCCCGCACGAATTAGGTATTTACAAAGAAGAAGATCCGTTTAAACCTACCGAAACTGCTATTGCTCCCAACGGTGATATTTATGTAGCCGATGGTTACGGCCATCAGTACATTATTCAGTATGATGCCGATGGAAAATACATTCGCCACTTTGGTGGTAAAGGCGACGGCGACTCCCAATTTTCTACTGCTCACGGAGTAGCCATTGACACTCGCGATGGTGATAATCTCACATTACTCTGTACCTCTAGGGCGCATAATGCGTTCAAACGATTCTCATTGGATGGAGAGTATATGGAAACGATCTTTCTACCCGGTGCCTACGTCTGCCGTCCGGTAATCGATGACAGTAATCTGTACGCCGGTGTGTGCTGGTCGCGCCTAAAGTACCTCAACCAAACCCCCGATTCTGGTTTTGTGACCATTCTAGATAAGAATAATAAAGTGGTTTCTAATCCTGGTGGCACTGAGCCGATGTACCGTGATGGTGAATTGCAACTGATGGTACAGAAGCAGCCACTGTTTAACCATTGCCACGATGTGTGCATCGACGAAGACAAGAACATTTACGTTTGCCAGTGGAACGCTAATCAAACCTATCCGATAAAGCTAGAAAGGGTTTAATCATTACCTACAAAAAATAGAAATGCCGGGCAAATTCGCCCGGCGATCTGATGAAAAAATATGAGTTCTCAATTAAAAGATTTTCCTTTACAACTCAACTTCCCGAATAGCATGTAGGGGTATAACCCTTCCGCCTTTCAGCGTAACGTAACGTTCGGTAACAGCCCATACAGTAGTAACCACTCGCTGAGGTATTCCATCATAAAGCTGATACGTGATTGTTACTTTATGACGAAACAAGTTACCTAATGAAAGAGCTTTTTGCAGATTCCTTTGGCGGCGTTCAAGTTCAAGCCAATCGCTCAGTACTTCGTGAGTAGCAAAAGATGTTTGACCTAAAGTTTCTTTTGGGACAGTGATAACAGATTCCATATTTTTTTACTGCGTTTAAGATGAATGGTAGAATAAGGCTACTAGTCCTGTCAAAGCTGACAAATACCGTAGCTACAAAAGGGAAAGAATAAACACAGCAGCTTTATATTTGGAAAACACAGTAGAGTGTTAGTAGCCGATTAGAATTTCTTGAGAAAATGTGTTGATGACGATAGAATATTTTTGAGTGGTCGGTATCATTTGCATTTGAAATAGCTGCCCACCCTTGTGAAGAATTTTTGGTAGTACGTTTACTACTTTTAAGTCGTTTAGATAAATTTCTAGTTCTTACAAACTTATTAGGTTGCTGTGCCGAAGTAATAAATTTTGGTTGGTTAGTAGCCGAACTTGTTGTCGTCAAATAGGCATCAACCGAGGATTCGGTATTATTAGATAAGCCACCTTGATGAATAGTCATAGCTAGTACTTGTATGGCAGTCAAGAGCACTAAGGACAAATATATTAGCAGTCTATTCATTATATATGCGAACGCAACACTTAAAATTTTGTTTTACTATAAATTACAGTAGTCTTACTATTATACCTATAATATCTACCATTTCATAATTAATATTGCTAGTTCTTCATTCTATGCAGGAAATTTCCAATAAATTTATATTTTCCTTCTTGTAATATAAAGTTCTGAACTTGCCTCTGCTTTCTTTGACCCCCAATCGTTAAGGTGCCTACGGAGGAAGACTATAACAACCTGAAGTACAACCTTCTATTTACGTATTGCTTATTACCGACTTATTCTTGTTTTCAAACCTTGCCTTCAAGGGAATTGAAAATTAACCTGAGAGCCAAGCAATCTATGAATAAAAGTGGTTCTCAATTCAATAGTGTGTATAACAAACGGGGGGGCAAGGTCTCATAAATTAGCGTACAACCAATCCCCCTAAACTTCCTTCGCCAAGGGGGGTAGGGGGATTTACTCGGCGTATTGTAGTTGCCCCCGATATGTTATACACTCAATTCAATATAATATATTGTCACGCTCTATGTTTGGAGTCATTTCAGAGCACTAAAATCAAATAGAGAAAAAAAATAAGTACTAAAACTTGTGCAATTACTGCTCTTCTTAGTACTTTAAAGGTTTCCAGTGCTAATAAAAATTCATGAGTCATACGGAAATAGAAGCATTTCTTCCTCAGTGGGCAGTTAGATCAGAGATATTTTCCGTAATTATAACCGACTTTGAAGGAAAGTATATCTATGTGAATGAAGTATTTAAGAAGAGGTTTGCCTGGATGAATGCTAATTTTATTGGGCAGCCATTTTCAGTTACTGTGCATCCAGAAGATGTAGAAAAATGTAATCTGGCAGCTTATGAATGTATGACTAATCCTGGAAAAATAATTCCAATAAAAATTAGAAAGCCCGTTAGTAATGAAGGAATTCATGAGTGGACCGACTGGGAGTTTTCTTCCTTTCGTGACAAAGAGGGTAATGTAGCAGGGGTTTTTTGTATAGGTTATGACATCACTAATCTGAAAATATTTACCGCTGAATCTCTTATTGCTAAATTTAAATTAAAGAATATTGCTTTCGTTCAATCACACGAAGTACGAGCTCCAGTAGCTACTATTTTAGGGCTAGTCAATCTGATGCTGAAAGAAAATGATCCTCAAACAAACCTACGGTATTTAAATGGGCTAAGAGAATCTGCCGAAAAGTTAGATCAGATTATTCACAAAGTAGTTGGATTGACCAAAGATTAAGAAGCTGTTTGAGTTATATTTTTTGATTTATTAGGAGAGATTTTTTTGTCAATCTAGGCTCTTTTTGAGTGGCGTAGCCTACGCTACGGTGCGAAAAAAAGCCGACGAGTGGCGGAAAAAGATTCCTAAGAAACAAGAAGAGTTAACTCAAACAGCTTCTAAGAAGCTCCATACAATAGCCTGATGAAATTGTTAGCTAATGAAGTTAAACTAACACTGTAAGTATGCCACGGACGCTTAGTATATTTCCATAAATCACAAAAGTATACTAACACCGTTAGTTCTATATAAGCTCATAATGAGCCTTTTCACAATACCCGAAAAATGTTGTCATAACAGAGGATATTTCATCTTCTTCGCGATAGTTATCTAAGAGCATATTTAAATTTTGAAAAGCACGGATCGGTGCGTAAACTTTGGGTCCACCGCGCCACGGGGGCCAAACCTAAAAGCTTATGCAAACCTGTTATACGAGGCTGACCGACAGCGATTTCTATGGTTTAAGCAAGCGTAGATGTATAAATTTTTTCATATCGCCCTGCGACCCGGTTTCGGTTGTCTCGGATGCAAGCAAAAACGCGGTGAATAATCTTGTTACGAACCGCGCTCAAAACCAGCATCTTGTTCTTCCCCTGTGCTACCTTTCGGTGATAGTAGTTGGCCATCTCACCCTTACCGGATACCAGTCAGCATAGCGGAAAGCATTGGATGCCCCGCATCGATCTTATCGCCGGGCGCCGGGCGCTTTTGCCCCGTTGTAATCCTAAGGATCGTTTGATCCTTAAGGAAGATTCCAACCGCGCGACGGTCGCCAAAGAGCGAGATTGTTTTCTGTGGCTAATGCTAGAATATGCTGGCTGGGGCAGCCCCGCTGTATACTCCTGTGTGCTCACAACAGAGCAAACTTTTAGAAGCTGTTTGAGTTAATTATTTGATGCGAAAACAACGGATTTTGAGGCG
>CAKZPJ010000560.1 GCA_937138955.1 uncultured Flammeovirgaceae bacterium
TATAGTCACCCCGGTTTTTAGGTGGGATGTTTCGCCAAACCTCACGAGCTGTTTCATCTTTGTTGTGCCAAGCTACGGTCGCTTTGGCGCGTATTTGCTCTTTTCTTCCGTGATCGTAAAATAGCCAATGCGCTTGGTCATTTTGAGTTATATCGTCTACTTTTCTTGTCCGTTGGTCCGAATAGCAAAGAAGTTGTCGCATACTTTTGTTGGCCTTACGAAGTACGACTGTTCGTTGCTCAATTCCGGTAGAACCATAAGTAGCCAGTGCTGGAAAATGATAAGCATGTTTAGCATCCGCTCCGCCTCTTTGCAGTATGCCCCAAATATGGTCGAGTATCTTTTCTAAAGTTGAATTGGATGAGATCATTTCAATTTAATGTTTTGACGGTGATACTTAACTTTCCTCGGTACTGTAAGCTACGCCGATTTAATTCTTCTACAATTTGCGGGTCTTCAATCATCTGGTCAGCAATAGCAATGGCTCGGGATAACTGATCCTCATTAAGCTGCTGATAGGCGGGAATGCGACTGCTACGGTTGAGGTGATTATACCAGCAGCCTTGAAATAGAGTATCCAGAATTATCCGTTGAAAACAATGATTAAACCGAATCGCTAAATGCTGTTCTTTCGCTTTTTTTGGTAATATTCTGTTAGTCAAATCCAGATATTCCTGCCTTAGTTCAATGATTCTCACAGCTATTCAACTGTAGGTTAAACAGCATGTTTGAAAAATTGGGAAGTTACGGGATAGAGTACCTTATTTGTTCTCGGAACCAAAGCAAATATTTCGGGCTGCTGGGGGAATCAATTTATGTAGCAGGGTTTGAATTTTTTGATAATCTTCGCAGGCTCCCGACCGGTCGTTATTTGCATAGCGACAGTATCCACGCATTTTATACAGTTCTTCATTGAAGGGGTTTCGGCGAATGAGTTCATCTAAGGGTTGTATTGCTTTTTTGTAGTCTTTCTTTTGGTAAAGCTCTATCGCTTTGTCAGAGTAGTGCTTATCATCTTTAAAGTTTCGTCCACCACCGCTATACCCAGTTACCATAATCTTTTCCAGCATAAACCCAGCTTCATGTTTAGTTTGAGTAAATGTAATTTCATCAATCAGAAAAATCACCGGAAAGAAGAGTATATAATTATTCTCTTCCAAACAATCGGGTAACCACAGGTCCGCGGTCTCCTGAAATGCTTCAATAATTTCTTGATCGATAGTCTCACCTATTGAGTTGACAATATTAAAATCAGAGATAGCGCCCGAAGGACTTAGCAAAAATGAAACAACGGCGGTGCCAATGGTTCCACGTTGCCGGGCTGACCGGGGATATTTCAGCGTTTCTGAAATTTGCCGATAAAATGTAGGAGCGCCGTTCTCTACTCGATACACCGGAAAATGATCGAGCGTATCGGGTGGATTGGCAAAAGTTAGATGGACTGTAATGAGCAGAATGGAAAGTAAAAAGTACCGCATTGTAGCAAAAGAGGAAGTTGTCTAGCCTAAATTAGTTGAATTAGCTACTTGATAAAGCGAAAATAGTCAAAAAAATAAATTTATTGAATTTTTGCAAATGTATGATAATCAGGTAGTTGAATTCCTTTCAGTCTTCTGTGCGAGAAATAAATTGGAATTACTGCAACTTTACAACCAGATACCTTGTATAACAAAGTACTATACGATACCTTTACCCTAAACAACATTAGCCCTGATGCTACAACTTCTATCCCGATCAAAACTTATTGTACAATTTGTGTTGATCTCAGTTGCTATTTTGGTTAGTTTCTTTTCGCAGCCTGCGGCTTATACTGAAAAGGAAATGAACGCCTCAGTTAAATCTGAATGGAAAGATAGTTTGTTATTCCAGGTTGGGTTTATCCCGAGTGATACCTCTCAGTTAAAAGAATTGATCTATTGAACCCAAAAAATTAAGAAGCTGTTTGAGTTATATTTTTTGATTTATTAGGAGAGGTTTTTTTGTCAATCTAGTGCTCTTTTTGAGTGGCGTAGCCTAAGCTACGGTGCGAGAAAAAGCCGACGAGTGGCGGAAAAAGATTCCTAAGAAACAAGAAGAGTTAACT
>CAKZPJ010000561.1 GCA_937138955.1 uncultured Flammeovirgaceae bacterium
TAATATTGGACGTTTCATAAAGGATAGGTCAACGCAAAGTTATGGTACTACATTCGCTAAAACGCGGGTGTAATGAAATGGTTTGAATGTTGGTCAGTAGTCCATGGCCGATAGTCTACGGTCAACAGAAAATCGTTACGGACTACCTGTCCCGGACTTATTCCGGGATGGACTATGGATTGGAAAGCAAATCGTAAACTGGGTTCCTCCTGGTTCGGAATCTACTTTAATGGTGCCCTGATGTTGTTCAATAATTTTCTGGACAATATCCAACCCTAGCCCGCTGCCTTGCCCTACTCCTTTAGTAGTAAAGAAAGGATCAAAAATACTTCCTTGAATATCTGGGGGAATCCCGCTACCGGTGTCAATAATATCTACTCGTAAAGTTTGATTATTAGCTTGGGTGCGAACGGTCAAGGTGCCTTTATCATCCATTGCATCTATTGCGTTATCAATCAGGTTGGTCCAGACCTGATTAATTTCACTTACGTAGATAGGAATTTCCGGTACATCATCGGCGTATTCTTTATTAATTTGTATATTCTTTTGCTTCAACTTATGGTTAAGCATCGTTAGTGTACTACTCAACCCTTGATGAATATCAGCTTCGGCCTTTTCGGTAGATCGATCCATATGCGTATAGGTCTTCACCGACTGAATAAGGGTGGATATTCGCTGGGATGCTTCTTCTATCTCTTTTACTAGCCTTTCTGTGGTAAGCACATTGTTGAGCCAATTGAATACTGGCTTAGTATGCTTACCCTCAATGATTTCCTCCATCTCTTCCAAATCATCTAGCGTAATACCGAACTCCACAAAGTTTTCGGCAGCCTCATAACCATCATCCCAACCTTTGTCTTCCAACCATTCCGCAATTTCATCTTCTTGGCTATTGCGCTCCATCATGCTAAGCGTGGGTGGGGGAGTGCTAATTTTAGAGAAAAGAATATCGTTAACGGCATCTACCTGCTCTGGGTCCAATCTAATTAAAATGACTTTTTTGAAATTATCTGGGGTTTGATGCATATGTTGCCGTAGAATATCGGAGCTTCGAACAATAGCCGCTGCCGGATTATTTAATTCATGGGCTAACCCAGCAGAGAGCTTACCTAAGGCCATCATCTTTTCGTTTTGCTGCTGAAGGCGGGTAAAGTCGCGGGCTCGCGTAGTCATCACTCCTACTAATGCTTGCACCATATCACGACTGACTTGCTCCATTTCTACAAAATGTTTTTTATGAAGCGAAATGACGTGAGTTTCTTCAGTGGCAATTCCAAAGCCAGTAGCTTCCTGCATTCGCGAATAGGGCAGCATGCCAGTAATGGTGCCCGTCTCCATAGCACTAATTTCCCGCAATTGCTTTCCCTGCTGTACTTTGATCCGCAGTCTTCCCTTTAGTAAGATGTGCATATAGTTAATCGGATCTCCCTTTTCAAACATATACTCATCCTCTTGTAATACCCGACACTCCGAATGGTCAATCAGCCACTGTAGGGCTCCATCTTCTAAGTCTTGTAGCGTGGGAATTCTTCGAAGGTCAGCGATAGAGATTTGCATATAATCTTAGTTTAAATACACTACTGAATTGACGGCTACGTATAAGAAAAATTTCACGGTAGGGCGTGTTTACATATGGCCTAACAAGAGATTTTGAAGTCGGTTCAGGTCTGGTTTAGGCACTTGAGAAGGGCGATGCCTAGGTATCGGCCGCCGAAAGTAACGAAAAGCAGGCCGAAAACGGCTCAAAATCGTTGTTCAAGTTTATATGTCAACACGCCCTAAGCTTCTACTACATTATGAACTAGTTTTTTTAGGGTTTTTCGGCAGTCTTTCATATCTTTTTTATCTAATCCACTGGTTAGCTGCTTAAGGGTTCGCTTTACCGCCTTAGTAAGAGGTTCTTGCAGGTTTGTACCTTCAGGTGTGAGGTGGATCATTTTATTTCGACGGTCTTTTTCGTGGATTACTCGTTTCACCAGTTTCCTTTTTTCTAGGTTATCAATAAGGTGAGTGATACTTGCTTTGTTTTTTTGAGTAAGATTAGCCAATTGTTGCTGGGTTTGACCGTCTTGAGTCCAGAGACAATCTAAGATTGCCCACTGTTCGGCAGTTACTTGATATTCAGTTAAGTTCTTCGTGATCTGATTGGTGAGTAGGCGAGAAGCTTTTCCGATCAGTGCGGGCAGCGAGTTGTCTGATTTTACTTTTTTCATAAGTTAGTTGTAGGCTAAACAGTTTCAATATAAAGCTATTTTCCAGCACTAAAAAGCCAGGTTCGCTCTTGACTTTATCGAATAAAAAAAGCGATACTTGGAGTATCGCTTGTAAAGTAAGAGCAGGAGTAATATTAGTTATTATCAGCGTCGAGCAGTATAGTAATATTGCTCATTTCAATTCTCTCAATCTTTTTATCGTTGTCTAAATCCCAGATAGTCATTAAGCGACTGGCTGATTCTTGTCCGGTATCTGATGAAATAATACTGTTTAGACCATTCATAAATTCAGACTTGGAAATTCCGCTATTACTATTAGCATCCCAGTCAGAAAACTGACCGTACTCGCTAAATTCATAGTTTACAAATAAATTCTCAGCTGCTTTGTTGAACTCTTCTTCGTTCACTGCTTCGTTACCATCAAAGTCCCATACGCTGTAGAATCCGTCGAAGAACTCATTTTCATTCAAAGCATTGTCACCGTCAGCATCCCAATCGCCGTACTTTACATTAATCCCAGCTAATACTTCATTATTGCGATTACGCTCTCGTAACTCTCTCATTGCGCGGAACTCTTCTGAGTCGCGAGTTATAGCTGGCTTAGTATTGACCACTTTTTCGGTTTCAACGTCACTCATTTCGGTCTGCTGAGTAGCTTTAGGTTCCTCCATCTCAGTGCTTTCCGCTACCTCAGTTTGGTTTTCAGAAGCTTGCTCTTTATTGGCCTCAGCATTTTCGTTAGAGGATCCACAGCCAACTGCAGTAAACAGTATAATACCTGCACTGGCAAAATAGGTAGTAAATCTTCTTAAAAAGTTATTGCTATACTTCATAGTATAAGTGTAGTTTAAAAGTAAAAGATCAAGTATTTAGTATTAATAACGGGATTTTTCGCAAAAAGGTTATGCCAAACGCAACTTTTTGTGACGGAAAACGTAGTCCTGGAACTTTTATTCTATGTCGATCTTTCAGTTATCGTAAGTAGAGTTTACGAGTATCAATAAGTATCTCTGCAAAATTTAGGAAGACCTTCCCAAAATACTACTACCTATTTTCTGGAATAATAACGTTTTGTAGTTGATTATAGCCAATTAAGAATGCATAATTGCTGTACTGACTGTGCTTTGCTAAACAGTTAGTTATGAGGGGGACATAACGTTGCCTGTAATTGATCTCTGGACATATTCCAGTATAGCGTGTCCGGCTGTTTCTGGCTTACTAAAACCGATGAGATTGGGGAAACTACTTTATTACGCTGAATATCTTGTTTGGGCAAGCACTGTTCCGATACCTGAATGAGGAGGCCTGTAAGCCGACCGGTGTGAGCCTCAATAATTGTTTTTTCTACGGT
>CAKZPJ010000562.1 GCA_937138955.1 uncultured Flammeovirgaceae bacterium
TGTTTATAGCCGAGCGGCGCACCAAAGAAGTAGGTATTCGCAAAGTACTGGGAGCGTCGGTGCAGCAGATTATAGTGTTGTTTTCCAAAGAATTTGTCAAGCTGATCTTCGTCGCCTTTGTATTGGCTGCTCCGCTGGCTTATTACCTGATGCAGCAGTGGTTACAAAGCTTTGCTTATACGATTGAGGTAGGCGTTATTACCTTTGCTATCAGTTTATTGGCCATTATCACCATTGTATTACTTACTGTGGGATATCAATCCATTAAAGTTGCCTTGGTTAATCCGGTAGATAGTTTGCGTAATGAATGAAAATGGTTGATTATGTCGAGTAAGTCTGACATCAAGCTTTCAAAATATCTCAACTAAAGAGTTATCTACGTATCAATTATTGCCACCCATTTGTAGGTATATTGGTGTTTTTTGTGTACTCTGATGGTGTTTGTCCGTATTGTTTCTGAAAGGCTTTGGTGAAGTAGGAAGGGTCGGAGAATCCCACTTGGTAGGCAATGTCAGCAATATTGCCCGCCCCTTGCGCTAGCAAATCGGCCGCTCTTTTGAGACGGATTTGGCGAATAAATTCATTGGGTGACTGATCGGTCAGAGCCTTAAGCTTACGGTACAGTTGCATGCGGCTCATGCCTACGGTTTCGCTAAAGGCTTCCACCCCAAAGTCCGGGTCAGCGATATGCTCTTCTACCGCTTGCATAACCCGTCGTAAGAACCGCTCATCCAGGGAATTTACCTTTACCGAAGTAGGTTCTAGGGTAATCTGCTTACTGAAGTACTCGCGCAACTTTTGCCGCTCGGCAATGCGGTTGCGTACTAGCAGAAGGAGTTCTTCCTCATCAAAGGGCTTGGAGAGGTAGTCATCTGCGCCTAGTTCCAGACCAGAAAGCTTGCTTGTGCGGTCAGCTTTAGCGGTGAGCAGTATGACTGGGATGTGGGAAGTTAGCTCATGGGATTTGAGTTGCTTACACAACTGATAGCCGTCCATTTCGGGCATCATCACATCGCTGATGATCAAGTCGGGTAGAATTTCTTTCGCTATTTGTATACCTTCTATTCCGTTCTCGGCTTCTTTCGTCTGGTAGTGGTTAGCTAAGGTCTGATGAATATACTGCCGCATGTCAGGATGATCTTCTACGATTAGTACCAGGGGAGCTTCGTTCTCTATTGACAGATTGGTTGCCTCAGCAGTTTCATCTTTATTGCTCAGAATAATCTGTTCAAAGTGATAGGGTACAGCAGTTTCTCCTGCATCAGTATCCTTAATTTCTTCAGCTTTGACCCAATTTTTGCCTAGTGGTAACGCAACCGTAAACGTAGTTCCCTTTCCTTCTAGGCTCTCGACGGAAATATTCCCGTGGTGCAGGGTTACCAGCTCTTTCGCCAGGGCCATCCCCAACCCACTACCTTCGTGCACCCGGGTCTGACTGCTATCTACCTGATAGAAACGATCAAAAACTCTGTCCAATTCCTCGGCAGGAATCCCCTTCCCAGTATCTTTTACTGAGATAGATGCCCATTGGCTATTCTGGACTTTTAGGTGCAAAATAATTCCCCCCCCCGGAGGGGTGAATTTAAAAGCGTTAGATAGTAGGTTATGCACGATCTTCTCCAATTTTTCTTGATCTACCGGGGCAATAAGCTCTGTTACTTCGGGGTAGAAGAAGTACTTTATGTTTTTTTATCGGCTAAAGATCGGTAGGCTGCCGCGATATGTCGAAGGAGGGGCACCAGATCGGTAGGAGCCGCCTTTAACTGCATTTTGCCGGCTTCCAGTTTGCTAATATCGAGCAGTTGGTTAATTAAGTTCTGTAACCGTTGCCCGTTACGCATCATCACTTCCAACGTCTTTTGATGATTACCGGTAAATGTGCCGTCGTACATCGCCTTAAGTGGCCCCAGAATAAGCGTGAGGGGAGTGCGAAACTCGTGAGAGATATTAGCAAAAAAGCGGGACTTGAGCGAATCCATCTCCGCTAGGTGGGTAGCTTGCTGGCGTAACTTAAAGCGTTTCATCTCGTAGCGCCGCAGAGCTACGGTGGCTCCGATAGCGAGTACGGCGTACAATGCATAAGCCCACCAGGTCTGCCACCAGGGCGGAAGAATGGTAAACTGAATAGCAGAAGCAGCTTCGTTCCAGGAGCCTTTATTGTGGGAGGCTTTAACTTTAAACGTATACTCGCCAGGGTCTAAATTGGTATAGCTGGCAAAACGGCGATCACCGCTTTCGACCCAATCTTCATCCAGACCGTCCATCTGATAAGCATACGCATTCTTTTCGGGTGCCTGGTAGTTAAGAGCGACAAAGTCAAAAGAAAGAAAATTTTGATCGTACGGCAACGCTATAGGCTCGGTGGGTACCACTTGTTCTTCTTCCATCACCTGAAATCCGGTGATGTAAACGGGAGGGGGAGTAGCGTTGTGTTGTATACTATCGGGATGGAAGAAGACCAATCCATTATCCGTTCCGAAAACTAACGTTTCTTTTCCATTAATGACGTGGGCTACGTAGAAATCATTTGCTGGTAAACCATCACTTACATTATAGTTAATGAACTCCTTCGTCTTGGGATTAAAGCGGGAAAGGCCTCGGTTGGTGCCTAGCCATAGGTTTCCATTTTTATCTTGAATAATGCTTTGAATATAATTTGTAGGCAGTCCATCCAGTATATCAAAATGCGTGAAACTATCGGTGCTGGGGTCGTAGCGATTGAGCCCCCCCTCATTAGTGCATATCCAAATAATACCGTCCTGATCTTCATAGGTTGTGTGTACAAAGATGTCATTTATATGACCTTTCGGTTTTTTGGGATTGGGAAGGTAGGTAGTGAAGCTTTCTGTTTCCTGATCAAAACGAGCCAGGCCTCCGTGAAAAGACAGCCAGATATCTCCGGTACGGCTAGCCATGATGTGAGTAATCCCTAAAAATGGTTCATCTTCAATATCTTTAATGTCATAAGTAAAGTAGGAGAATTTGCCATTTTCAGGGTTAAAAGATGCGATAGTATTAAGTGAAGAATTTAACCTATCCCATCCTCCATGAAACCATAATTTACTGTCAGAATCTTCAGTAAGATCATATACGGGTATTTGGGAGGGGTAACGTTGATATTCCCCCGTTTTATTGTTCCTTAGTAATAAAGCAGTTTCTGTTCCTATCCAGAGTCGATTTTTCTGATCAACGTACAAAGGCCCAACCTGATCTTTTTTGAGCGTATCTGAATTGTTTGTTGCAATTACAAAGTCTTTAACCTCTCCAGTTTCAGGATTCAAATGATATAAGCTAGCATGATTAAATGTGTTAGCAGAATCGCTTCCGGTAGTAAATAGAATAATCCCAGCTTGGTCTACGGCTGACCCCCATATCGAGTTTTGTGGTAAGTAATTGAAGACGGAGTTAGGATAGGTTTGGTAGGTATTGAATTGACTAGAAGTTGATTTATCAACTCCATTGAAGGATCCAACCCACAGATTTTCAGACCGGTCTTCATAAATACTCCATACACCATTGTGGGAAATACTAAAGGGATTGAGCGGATCAGCTCGGAAAAATTTAACAGCATTCTTTTTTTTATCAATGCGAACTACTCCTTGGGAGCTGCTAACCCATAAATACCCCTCCTTACCTTGCGTCACGTTACCAAAAAATATTTTATCTTTTTCACTAGATAAACCCGCAGATAGATAGAGATGAGGTTGAGATGATTTAAGTCTAGTATCTAAATAAAATAAGCCATTAATCTGGGTGCTTACCCATAAAATACTATCATGATCCAAGTATAGGTAATGGATTATTGGTGGTTGTTGTAAAGTAGAATCTAATGTGATTGGAGTAAAAGTACCGTTTCGAGGATCGAGCTGATATAATCCATTTGTTCCACCACACCAAACTCGCTTGGATGCATCTTCGACAACGGCGTTAAAACTAAGTACATTCTCCGGTGAATCAAATAAGGTAATTTCAAAAGTAGAAGGGGCTACGTGAGCAATTCCATCAAACCCAGAAAGCCATATTGTACCATCCTTACTCTCGAATATCTCATTTAACCTGATCCATTTATTTTCGTGGAGAGAATCAAGTACAAAATGGGTTACTTGGTCGGTTTGCTTATCCAAATACTGAAGTCCACCTCCCCAGGAAGTAATCCAAAGCCTACCTTGCTTATCCTCGATCATATCGTAATTGTTTGAGCTTCTTAGTGATTGATCAGGGTTATTGGGTTCAGGTCGGTAAACCTCAATGTTGTAGCCATCGTATTTATTTAGTCCATCTGTGGTAAAAAACCACATAAAGCCTTCGTTATCCTGAAATATTCTTTTTACGAGATTTTTAGAAAGACCCTGTTCTATGGTAAGATGCTCAAAGCGATAATCCTGAATTTGGGCGTAGCTCTCGATAGGTATGTTATCTAGTATAAGAATGAGGAAAATGAGAGTACATAATTTGATTTTCATTTGGTTGGTAGTTTTTCTGTTTTTTTCATGAGAGACCCAAATGGGTATCCATCCAGAGAAATCCTGAGCCATCTCGCAGTAAATAGGTTGTATATTTATTTGATAACGTATCCTTTACGAAGAATGGAGGAAATACATGTTCTTCTATTCGGAGTGAGGAATCACAAAAGAGACGATAGTAAAATAAAAAGTACCAAACAGAGCGTAGAATAAATCTCATAGTGCGCTTCAGTTTTGTTTTCGGGAACGATATCCAATATACAAAATGACATTCGAAAACAAAATCGCTATAAGATGCTGGAGGGTATTATTCCTTGCTATTGGCAAGCAACGGCATGTCGGGTATAGACTGGATTAGCTTAGCTAGCCTTTTACCATCGTGGTGAGCTTCAAATTCCCAAGGTGCAGTTTTCGGTTTGGTTTGATGATCATAATATCTATCACCATGCCAAATTATGTCTTTACTATCGGTCGCAATTAGTTCTTTTTTAATAAACTGCTTCACATGGATAAGCTCATGAATCAGCACTCTTTTTCTAATATTCTGATCTAGGTTAACCTTAATATTTACCCATAAAGTAGGCTGCGAACTTTTCCTGCATTTTCCTGATAGGAGGTGAATCCGGGTTGGGTTCGGGGCATATTTTCCGAAAATTTCACAACCAAATAGAAATTCTCATCTACTTCCAGGTGCTGTAAACAGTTTCTAATAAGGTGTTCAGTGGTAATTTCATCAATATCACCAAATACTTTAATAATAGGCTGGGACTGGCTGATAGAAGTAGTGACGAACAGCAACGTAAGGGAAAGAAGGATAAGCTCGGAGAGAGGTTTAGGCTTTTTCATAGCAATATCAGTAAAGGGTATTGATGAACTTAAGCTAGTATAAAGCCCTCTGAAGAGTTAGCATTCAGGTTTCAATCGCTGGTAAGTTTGATACGCGAAGGAAGAGTAAAGTAAATGAGTTGAAAACGAGTGGTAACCTCGTTACATTCTTTGGTAATTGAGTTACGCGAGTGAACTAAATTCTTGAAAGTGTAAAATTGTCGAGTTCGTTTCTACTGCTCAAATTTTAGCCTATAAGGTTAATTAAGCATCCGGCCACTGCGTTTCAATCCCCTGATTACGAATGAGTTGCTGAAAATCAGCAAGTAAACTTTTATTTTCGCGTACAGCATGAGAGGAAGTATTTTTTTCCAAAATAAAAGCAGCTAGTACGCCTACTGCCTCACCTATACTCCACTCTACCGGATGCAGTCGATAGCAGCCGTTGGTGATATGGGTGGTACCAATGTTCTTGTTAGCGGGTAGTAAGTTTGTCATTCGCTGCGGCAGTAAAGCTCCCAACGGAATCTGGAAGGGTAGAGATGCGA
>CAKZPJ010000563.1 GCA_937138955.1 uncultured Flammeovirgaceae bacterium
ATTGAAGAGTTCTACGATCTACAGGGAGCCCGCGCCAGTAAGACTCCGGCTACCCAAATACTTTGGAGTCCTCGTTTAGGATTTAATTGGGACGTAACCGGCACGAAAAGCACGCAACTGCGGGGTGGTCTAGGCATATTTACTAGCCGGGTTCCCTGGGTATGGCCGGGAGGTATGTTCATTCGTAATGGTTTGAACAGTTCGTTTGTAGGCGCATTTGGCCCATTCTACGCTACTCCTGACGAATGGCGGGATAATCTGGCGAATACTTCAGCGGGTCCTTCGGGTGATGTAGATTTGTTTGTAGAAGATTTCAAGTATCCGCAGGTATTCCGAACCAATATTGCGGTAGATCAGGCACTGCCCTGGGGGCTACTAGCTTCTGCCGAGTTCATGTATACCAAAACGCTCAATAACATATCGGTACAGAACGTAAACCTACGACCCAGCTTTTCAGGGCAATTAGAGGGCACTCCCGATAATCGGCAAATCTTTACCGGTGAGAGTATGGACCCTACCTATGCATTCATTTCATTGGTAGATAATACGAATGAGGGCTATACTTGGAATGCTACCGTACAGCTACAAAAGCCAGCTACTAATGGCTTTGGAGGTAGTATTGCCTACTCCTTTACTCGGGCTGAATCACTACTGGATGGGCGAGGCTTCATCAATGCTACTAATTGGCGACAAGCGTACAGCTTGACTGGAAGAAATAATGCGATGGTAGGTCGCTCGGCCTTTGATGTCGGCTCACGGGTAGTCGGCTCGCTTTCGTACCGAAAGGAATATCTCAATAATTTTGCTACTACCATTTCGCTCTTCTACAACGGTCAGTCCGGCGAGCCATTCTCATACGTGTACCGGGGAGGTGACGCGCTACTTAATGAAGATGACCAGGGCTTTGAACGGGCATTAATTTACGTACCCGCTAGTTCTAATGATGTAATTCTAGGACAGCGAGGTGTGGTTGATATTGTCATGAATGATGACGGAGAAGAGATGGAGGTCTTTGGAGGGATTCCGTTCAGTGAAACTGACCAGCAGGCCATGTATTCTCAGCTTGATGCTTACATTGAAGGTGACGATTACCTGAGCGAGCGCCGCGGTCAGTACGCCAAGCAGAACCAATCTAGAGTCCCTTTCTCGAGTGTATTTGACTTAAAACTACTACAGGATTTCTATATCACTTCAGCCAGCGGACGGCGGCATACCCTCCAGTTGTCGTTAGATATATTTAACGTGAGTAACTTAATCAACAAAGATTGGGGGCGGCGCTACTTTATGGGTAGTGGAGATAACCGCTACGTATTTGAGTTACTTCAGTTTGAAGGATTTGAGTACGAAGAGGGTGCGTTTACTAACCGTCCGGTATACTCGTTTACTGATCCTGGCGATCCGTGGGATGTAAACCAGTCGCCTACTGTGGAAGGCTCGCGCTGGGCCGCTCAACTCGGGGTACGATATACTTTCTAAAAACTTAGATCATTAATAATAGCGAAGCGGTGTGATGCTGCTTCGCTATTTTAGTACTATCTGCTCCTGCATATCTTCGGGTGCGTAAAAGTCATATGATACTTGCAGATAGGGAATTCGCTCTTCTTCCCGGATGCGATAATACTCGCTGCCGATCTGCTTTCCTTGAGAGTCATAGATAGGTATTTGCTCAACCACGTTCCTGTTAGGGAGCGTAATTCGTTTTTTCAGTAAGATACCTCCAAAGTCATAGGTTAATTGCATAGAAGATTCTTCCCTAGTTTGAAGGTCTTTAATCCGAACAAAAGTAGGGCGTACCGCATCGTAGGTAAACCAAACTCGCAAATGAGGAGTGCCAGAAGCGTGGGTACGCACCCGTACGCGCGTTCGCCCGTATTCATCCGGTGCGTAACGCCATCGTCGGTTTTGTTGGTGCAGCAGATAATCTAGTGAGTACCGCTCAACAAATTCTGCATGATTCCTATTTCCTTCTACACTTGTGGCAATTCCATCAAAATCAAACCATACCTTGGCACTCCACTCACCCAGTTGATCGCTACTAGCGTTAAGTGCGTAGATTTCTTGAGCTTTCACATAGTCGCTTAGGTAGTCTAAGTTCTTAACAAACTTCAAGCCTACTGCCGAAAGTATGGTAGTTACATCGTCCCAGCACCATTCGCACTTATCGGTATAATGCTGCCGGTTAAGAATTCGTATAGCGTCCACTCCTCGTTCTTGCGCCTGTACTCGCATTCGCCGAAGCAATTCATTATAAGTGGTGAACTCACCGCCCCTAACTTCTAATACTCCTACTCGGACGTGCGCTTCGGCAGGCAGTGAGTCATCGGGAAAGTAAACGGTTACTTCATCGGAGTGGGGAAGTAATGGAAAATCTACTAGTAAATCTCGACTAGTACGATCAGGAAGATAGCCAACCGTACAGCTTATGAACACTGCAGCAAACAGAGCCCAGGAGAAATATTTTAGGTAGATCATTGCAAAATCAGATTGGTGAGTGTATCTAATTTTACGTTCAAATTACGTTCCGGTTTTTTTAAGGTAGAGGGTGAAGGGTAAATGGTGAAAGGGGCGGAAGGCATAGATAATCAACCTTTTACCCCGCACCTTCAACCCTGTACCATCCCCGTGGAGTTAACGTCCGTACAACTGCTTTCCTGCCTCTTCGTACTTATCGCCTTCTTGCCAGGTGGGTGCTTGATCCATATTAGCAATATTGTTAGCAGCTTGAACAAAGGCTTTACAGTACTGCTCTACGTAGTTGAAGTTCAAACTGGCGACTTCATCAGTAACTTGGTGGTAATACTTCATGATTTCCGGGCCAAAGTCGCTCATTCCGGGAGCAAATGTCACGGCAGGAACGCCCAATTTGGCAAAATTCACATTATCCGATCGATCGAACAGATTTTGTTCGGGTACCGGATCAGGAACAGCCTCTAAGCTTACCAATTCACTAGCAGAAACAATAGCTGTTTGAGCTGAAGTACGTTCTAATCCGATCACGGTTACCTTGGTAGTATCGTTATATCCAGCACCGTCAGTGTTTAGATTAAATACTACTTTATTCATTGGTACCAAAGGATTCTGAGTGTAGTACTGGCTACCAAGCAACCCTTTTTCTTCACCTGTAAACGCCAAAAATAGTACTGAACGATGAGGCGGATTATCCGAGAAGTACTTAGCTGCACTCAGTAATGCCGTGGTACCTATTGCATTATCTCGGGCTCCATTATAAATTGAATCTTCCACTCCGGTAGCTTGGGGATTTACTCCAATATGATCGTAGTGAGCTGATAAAACAATGTATTCGTCACGAAGATTAGGGTCAGCGCCTTCCAACATGGCTACTACGTTTTTCGTATTAATGGGTTGCCTTACTTTATTGCCTACGTTAAGAGTAGCTGACTTACCCGCGTTTTCCTCGAATAGATCTTTTAAGATACTTTGCCCATCGTTCAGCCAAACAACGGGAAGCTTTTTTTGGGGCGACTCATCGCCTACCTTCATTTGCTCACTATTGAGGTAGCGCACCAGTAGCGACCAGGGAACCTGGGCCGAACGATATAACTCCACCAATGCGAGCCCCCCCATTTCCGTAATTTGCTGCTGCTTTTCGGCAGTAGCGAAGAAGGCACTCTGCGGATTGGTATCACCAGGGCGCCCCATAAGTGCTACGGCAATTTTGCCATCCAAGTCTTTACCCTTTAAGTCTTCGGGCATTCCGTAGTTTACGAATATTACCGGAGCCTCTTCGCTTAAGCTATCTCCCGATAAGACTAACATATCTTCTATTAACTGAAATTCTTTTTCCTTAAAAGAAAGGGTAGCTGAAGAAAGCGTACTTTCTTTAAATAAATCAACCGGCTGAAAGTATCCATCAGTGCTATCGATGGGTTGTAAACCGTAGCCCTGAAAATAGGAAGCAATATACTGAGCAGCAATATTTAGTTCGGGGGAGCCAGTGTCTCGTCCTTTAAGTGCATCGGATGCTAAGAATCGAATGTGAGCTTCTACCTGAGGCTGATCAATTACGCTGGAAACTGTATTCTCTGAAGCTGCCTGAGAGAAAGCAGTCAGGTAAGCGAAGAACCCAATAAGGGTAAGAGTAAATTTGTGCATAAGAATGAAATTAGTGCTGCTAAATTACATAAAATCCTACAAATCAGTTTAATACAAAACCCTATAGCTACTAACTCTTTGAAAGTCAGTCATAATTAGTATTTTTGTATACTGGTATGTGATTAGCGCGTGGGGGGGCGTTGTTTGATAACATCGGCTACTTTTTGGTC